>JAOTWM010000238.1 GCA_029862885.1 Gammaproteobacteria bacterium | reverse complement strand
CGACAGCGGTTTAAATACGCGGCTTCGACGATGCGCCAGATGTAAACCACGGCAATCAATGAGCTGATTAAAATAACGGCCGCCAGCCACCACCAGCCTTGTTGCGCGGCGGCCACTAGTAGATACCATTTGCTGATAAAACCAACAGTGAGCGGCACGCCGATAATACTGAGTCCGCCGGCCACGAACGCGGCCATCGTCCAGGGCATGCGTTTGGCGATACCGTGCAGGTCCTCCAGCGCGACCGATCCTATGCGGTAAAAAATCGCGCCAAGCACCATGAATAGCGCGGTCTTCATGAGCGCGTGATTGAATATGTGCAGAACGCTCGCAGCGATACCGGTCGCCGACGCCAGCCCGATACCCAGCACCATGTAGCCGATCTGGGCGACGCTCGAATAAGCCAACACGCGCTTGACGTTGCGTTGATATATGGCCATGACCGAGCCGCTCACCATCGCCAGCACCGCCATGACCAACAGCACATGCTGCAAGCTGATGTCACCGAAGCTGAAGCGCACGCCAAACACTGTCAACGCGATCCGCAGCAACATATACACGCCGACCTTGGTCGCGGTGCCTGCAAGAAATGCACTGACCGCCGACGGTGCGTAGGTATACGCGTTCGGCAGCCACATATGCAACGGAAACAAAGCGACTTTAATCGCGATGCCGATGCTGAAGAACGCGAGTGCTACCACCACGGTGCGGGTATCGGCGACCGCGGGTATGCGTGCAGCCAAGTCGGCCATATTCAACGTGCCGGTCATCATGTACAGCAGACCGACTCCGATCAGAATAAAGGTCGCGCCGATGGTGCCCAACACCAGATACTGAAACGCGGCGGTCAGGCAGCGCCGGTCTCGGCCGAGACCCACGAGCAGATAGCTCGACAACGACGAAATCTCGAGAAACACAAACAGGTTGAACACGTCGCCAGTAACGGCAATCCCCAACAACCCCGTGAGCGACAGTATCCAGCCCGTATAGAACAGGTATATCCGGTCGGGGTCGATCTCTTGTTCGACACTGCGGCCCGCGTAGAGAATCGTGACGAGATTAATCGTCGAGACGACGATTAGAATGAATGCGCTGAGCTCATCGATCCGGTATTCGATGCCCCAGGGCGCGGCCCAACCCCCGAGCAGATAGGTAATTGCGCCGTGCGCGCTGACTTGTGCCGTTAGCGCGATCGCGATGGCGAGGCACGCTATGCTGACCGCGACCGCCAACCACCACGCCCAGCGCGCGCGGTGCAACAGCACGCAACAGGGTGCGGCCAACAGGGGAATGACGACCTGCAGTACGGCAAGCTGTTCGCGAATCACGAGTCGGCTGCGTCCTCGTTCTGCAATTCCGATTCATTGATGGAACCGTATGCGGAATGAATGCGCACCACGAGTGCGAGTCCTAGCGCCGTGGTCGCCACGCCCACCACAATCGCGGTAAGTATCAACACGTGCGGCAGCGGGTTCGAGTAACGGCTCACACCATCGACGAGAATCGGCGCGGTGCCGAAGCTGACTTTGCCGATGGTGATGTAGAGAATAAATACCGATGTCTGAAAAATATTAAGGCCGATAATTTTCTTGATGAGGTTGGGACTCGCGGTGACGATATATAACCCCGTCATCATCAACAGCACGACGACCCAGTAGTTGAATAACCCGAATGCTTGCATTTGCCGATCCGTTACGCGTCGTGCGGATGCGTCCCGTTGTTATGATCGGACGGTCGATACCCGGTAAAACAATAAAACAACCCGATCATGATCATCGCGACGGTAAGCCCCACGCCGAACTCGATAAGGAATATCCCGAGGTGTTCGCCGCCCGTGGCGGTGGCCGCGAGTACGCGGTACTGCAAATAATTGCCGCCGCGCAATATCGCGACGACGCCGACGCCTGCGTATAACAACACGCCGCACGCGGCCAGCACCCGCACCACCTCGGGCGTTGCGACCCGGCGCGCCGTATTGGCACCAAAGATCAAGCCGTACAAAATAAAAGCGGAGCCAAAGATCACGCCGGCCTGAAATCCGCCTCCCGGTCCGAAGTCGCCGTGAAACTGCACATACAGCGCGAACAACAAAATCAGCGGAATAAGCAGCTTGGCAATAACCCGCAGGACCAGGTGATGGCGCATCAGGATTTGTCCGCGGGGTCCGTACGACGCCGGCGCGACCCGCCCAACAGGCACAACACGCCGATCCCGGCGGTAAAGATAACCGCGACTTCGCCGAGCGTGTCGTAGCCCCGATAGCTCGCGAGCACCGAAGTCACCACATTAGGAATGCCGATCTCATCGCCGGATTGTTGTAAATAACGCAGCGCGACATGTTGGTGCGCCGGTGCTTCGGCATCGCCGAAACGCGGCATGTCAAACGTGCCGTAAATCAACGCGGCTCCCACGACGGCCACGAGCAGCAACGAGCGCAGCGGCCGGATCGGGATCGATTCGTGTTTAATGCCGGTCAGCGCAATCGTGCTCAGCATCAAGATCGTCGCGATGCCGGCGCCGACTGCGGCTTCGGTAAATGCCACGTCCACCGCGTCCAACACCACAAACACACCCGCCGACAGCAGGCTGTAAATCCCGAACAACATCGCGCCCGCGAACAGATTCTGCAACCGCGCCACGGCGATCGCCGTGGCGGCCAAAAATACGAGCAGAATGGCATTGATAAGGAAGCTGCCAATGTCCATTAATTACGGTCCATCAATAAAGGTCCGCGGTCAGCGTTTCACAAACGGTACAAGCTTGCCGTGCAATGCGGCTTTGGCCAACGCGTGGGCCGCGGTGGGGCTGCTAAAAAACAAGAACACCAAAATCAGGATCAGTTTAACGCTGGCCTGGGAGAATCCGCTCTGCAACATCAATCCGAGCAAAATCAAACCCGTGCCCAATGTATCGGTCACGCTGGCCGCATGCAGCCGGGTAAAAAAATCCGGGAAGCGCAACAGGCCGATACCGCCGGCGACGACAAAAAACCCACCGCTCAATAGGCAAATCCAGCTAATCGCATCGAGTAAAAGTTGCATATGATCTTATTAGATATCGTCCGGCTGGCTGGGGCGGTCGCGCCCAAGATCGCCGTACTCGAAGAATTTCAGTACCGCTATGGTGCCGATGAAATTGATCAGCGCGTAAACCAGTGCGATGTCGAGGAAATCCGGGCGCCCGGTAAAGTAGCCGTACAGCGCGATAATCAAAACCGTTTTGGTGCCGAAGCTATTGACCGCGAGGATGCGGTCGTACACGGTGGGCCCCATAAACGCGCGGGCCAGGGTTAAGGCCATCGTCACCAATACGGCCGCGATACCAGCGATGTACATACGCAGAGAGTCCTTAATTCGGTTCGAGTCGCCGCAAGCGCCGTACCATCTCACCGCGCTGCAAATCGTCGGCCGCGGGTTGTATGAGCGCATGGACTTCAATGTGCCGGTCTTTGATATTGATCGACACCGTGCCCGGAGTGAGGGTGATGGAATTCGCGTAGGTAACTTGACCCAATTCGCTTAAGCCATCCGCCGGTACGCGAAATATTGATGGCGATAAGCGCAATTCCGGGCGCAGTATCTCGCGGGTCACATTGATATTGGCTTTGACTATTTCTTTGATGAGCCACAACCAATACCGCCCCAAGCGTAGCAGGCGGACGTTCACCACGGGATATTCGCCGTCTTTGGCGTCCATTCGCAGCGCGAGCCAGCATACGCCGGCCGCCGATATCACGCCCAGAACCAGCAATAACGTCTGAAATTCGCCGGACAGAAGGATCCATAGGCCGGCCAGCACCGCGAACAAACTGAAGGCGTGTTTCATAGTGGCAAGGTTCTACCGAAGCGAATAATTCAAGTCAAATTTGGTGCTCCAACCTCGGTCCGGCCGCTGCATCGGCCCGCTTTGCGATCACAGTCCCCACAAGCGCGGCGGGTTCGGATAAAATAGCCGCGATCCAAGCCAAGCAACGAATCCCCGATCCAAAAGGGGGCACACCACCCGCGGAGGAAAGAACCCATGTCGGACGACAAAATCTACCCCGTTCCAGCCGATACGGCTCGTCGCGCCCATCTGAATGACGCCCAGTACCAAGAGATGTACCGGCGCTCGATCGACGACCCGGAAGGCTTCTGGGCCGAACAGGCCAATGAGTTCGTGACCTGGTCGAAACCGTGGGACCGGGTCATGGAATGCGATTTTCATAAGGCCGACATCCGCTGGTTCGAAGGTGCGAAACTCAACGTTTGCTATAACTGCGTGGACCGCCACCTCAACAAGCGCGCGGACCAGGTTGCCATCGTTTGGGAAGGAGATAACCCCAACACCGATAAGAAAATCACCTACCGCGAATTGTATGAAGACGTCTGCAAGTTTGCGAACGTGCTGAAATCGCGCGGCGTAAACAAGGGCGACCGCGTATCGATCTACATGCCGATGATTCCCCAAGCGGCCATCGCGATGTTGGCCTGCACGCGCATCGGCGCGGTGCACTCTGTCGTATTCGGCGGGTTTTCCCCGGAAGCATTAAAGGATCGGATCCTGGATTCCGATTGCCAGGTCGTGATCACCGCCGACGAAGGCCCGCGCGGCGCCAAGAACGTGCCGCTGAAGGCGAATGTCGATAAATCCTTGGAACAATGCCCGAATGTACACACCACCGTGGTGGTGCGGCGCACCGGCGGCGACGTACCGTTCGACGCGCAGCGCGACGTGTGGTACCACGAGGCAATGCAACAAGCATCGGCCGATTGCGCGCCCGAGGAGATGGACGCCGAAGACCCGCTGTTTATTCTCTACACCTCCGGATCGACCGGCAAACCGAAGGGTGTATTGCACACCACGGGCGGCTATCAACTCTATACCGCTATCACCCATAAATACGTGTTTGATTATCACGACGGCGACATCTATTGGTGTACCGCCGACGTGGGCTGGGTGACCGGCCATTCGTACATCGTCTACGGCCCACTCGCCAACGGCGCGACCACGCTGATGTTCGAAGGCGTGCCGACCTATCCCGACGCGGGCCGCTTCTGGCAAGTCGTCGATAAACACCAGGTCAACATCTTTTACACCGCACCGACCGCCATCCGCGCGCTCATGGCGCAGGGCGACAGCTTCGTTAAAAACACCAGTCGCAGCAGTCTGCGGCTGCTAGGTACGGTGGGCGAACCCATCAACCCCGAGGCGTGGGAGTGGTATCATCGTGTGGTCGGCGATGAGCGTTGCCCGATCGTCGATACCTGGTGGCAGACCGAAACCGGCGGCATCATGATTACGCCGCTGCCGGGTGCCATCGCTACCAAACCCGGCTCCGCAACGAGACCGTTTTTTGGCATAGCACCCGCATTGCTCGACCCCGAAGGCAACGAACTCGAAGGCGCCGCCTCGGGTAACTTGGTCATCAAAACTTCCTGGCCCGGCCAAATGCGCACCGTCTACGGCGATCACGACCGCTTTATAGAAACCTACTTCAAGATGTACCCCGGCAACTACACTACCGGCGACGGCGCGCGCCGCGACGAAGACGGCTACTACTGGATCACCGGCCGCGTCGACGACGTCATCAACGTCTCTGGCCACCGCATGGGCACGGCCGAAGTCGAAAGCGCACTCGTACTCCACGAATCCGTAGCCGAAGCCGCCGTCGTCGGCTTCCCCCACGAAATAAAAGGGCAGGGCATCTACGCCTACGTCACCCCCATGGCCGGCCTCGACCCCACCGAAGCACTACGCACCGACCTCGTCAAACTCGTCCGCAAGGAGATCGGCCCCATTGCGTCGCCGGACGTCATTCAATGGGCGCCGGGGTTGCCGAAAACCCGGTCGGGGAAAATTATGCGACGGATTTTGCGGAAGATTGCGGCCAACGAACTCGACAACCTTGGGGACACAAGCACGCTGGCTGATCCTTCGGTTGTCGATAATCTTATCGAAAACCGGGGCGGCTGACGCGCGACGGGGCAAGGCGTTCATGGTATCGGTAAACCAGAGTTGGGATAGATTTATTTTGCCAGCCCGCCCTTACACACACCAAGTAATAGGAATATATTCGTCCCAATAATTGTCCAATCATTTTGAATTACTATCTAACGATATGAATGTGTCCACTATTTGTGGGTAACTCCGGCATCCAAAATGGCAGCACAATGGCATATGCAAATTGAAGTGGCTCAATGCCAACTGAATCGGGCAATAACGCTTTTTCTCGACGAAAACGATTACTATTCCTCCGGCACTTTAACTAGTGCCAGCGAAGCAATATTTGGTAAACTTATCGAAGCATGAGGATAGCAGGTATATACGATATGCCTGGCATGGGGTAACCTTAGCCGTAGTTGGCTTCGAAGCGCGAGCCGGGTTTGTTATTGACGAAAAGTTGGGGTGACCGGGGGGATCTAACGGATAAAGCCATTCGGGAGGGCGAAATGGTAGAGCGTTTTTCAGGTGTGCAATGAAATGGGTCGCACGGAATCGTCGCGGAGCGCCTGGAGGCGCCGCATCCGTGCGATCAGTGTTTGGTCAGTCAGGATCCGTCCAGGGTGATTGCTGTGGGCGGGCCTCGGGGCGAATGCGGCGTTGTTGTGTTTGATTCGGTCCTGGAAGCCAGGTGCTTCAGTATTTGGCTGACGACGGCCGGATTTTCGATGGCGGTGATGATCTTTACCTGGCCGCCGCAACGTTGGCAGATCGCAATGTCGATGTTGAATTCCCTCTTGAGGCGTTGTGCCCATGACAGGGTAGCGTGACGCCGTCGCGGGAACTGATCCTCATCGACAGAGCCGGATTCCGGAGGTCGTTATTTGCTGTGCCCGGCGGGAGTGACCTGGTCTCGGTAGGCGCTATTGCACCCAGAGGGCATAAAGGTGCGAAGGTGCCATGGAAGCGGGTGAGATTCACCTGGGGTACGGGTACCAGGGCGGCGAGTCTGGCGATGAAGTCGAGGGGTTCCAGTTTGACGTGTGTAGTTCCGTCCCGGTAAGGTGTCTGTTCTTCGGGATGCGTAACGCGCGCTCGAATTCATCCAATAACGATATCGCCCCTGGTGGGGGCACGGCACAGATATTCGCGCCGCAACAGGGTACAGACGGATGAACGATTGGGGTGTAATCGGCTACAGGTATCGCGGTGGGCACGTTTCGGCCTTGCCGCTTGGCTGGCATTCATCGTTGTAAATGCCAGTGCTGATATGTTTGGCCCATCGCCGAAGATTCAATCTCAGAATACACCGTCCATTATGGCGGCTCTCGGCAGCAGCGATTCTGCATCATTCGCTACCGTCACGATTCCCGTAACTGCGACCGGATTGGTCATTCTCGGGGTGGCTGCGAGCGTGCTGGGCGGTTTGTCACTTCGCAAAAATTGATTGGACGCTATGGAACCTTTTCGAGTATTGCAGCACCTTAGAAGGACTTCGGTAGTTGTCGGCACTGTGTGACCTGGATGAATTGGATTAGCAGACTCGTATTGGTACTGACGCTGTTCAGTAGTTTCCCGGTTGCTGCGAATCCGGTGTATCGCATCAATACGGGAGGTGGTGCGTATACGGATTCACTGGGTCAGGCCTGGGTTGCCGATACCGGGTTCAACACGGGTAATGCGTTTACGACCTCGAGTCCGATCGCGGGCACTCCGGATCCGATACTGTATCAGTCCGAACGCTGGGATAGTAGTAGTGCCCCCGAACTACTCTACAGTTTGGCCGTCAGTCCTGGCACCTACACTGTGCGTCTTCATTTTGCAAATATCTATAGTGGCACGAGCCAAGTAGGTCAGCGGGTTTTTGATGTCAAT
>JAOTWM010000310.1 GCA_029862885.1 Gammaproteobacteria bacterium | reverse complement strand
GTCAGTGCCTACCGCTTCGTCGTCCAGCAACGGCAATTTGTGCAACTGTGCAACGACGAACTGCAAATCGTCCCAGTGCGGCAACTGCTGGCGGGGCACGCCCATCGCCGACGTCGGGCCGTGGTGGCCTGTTTTTAATAAACCGTCGTTAGCGAGTTGTCGAATGAGTTTGACGTAGGGCTCTTCGGCCGCGCCGTACGGGTCCTGGTAAGCGCCCTGGTAGGCGCTACGATTGTAAGGTTGTGGATGGGCACGTTCCCAGGCCAAAATTTCGTCTTCGTCGACGACCACTTGGCCATTCTCGACCCATGCGGAGAATTTCGAGAGAGTTTCGCTATTGTTATATTCACTGACGCCGGTATCGATTCGGTAGTCCCAGTTGTGGACGCCGCAAATGAGATTGTCACCGTCGACAAAGCCGTCCGACATCAACGCACCGCGATGTGCGCAACGTCCATATAGCACCGATAAGTCGTCATCGTATCTAACAATGACCAAATCGACGTTTGAAACCAGTGCGTGGACAGGCTGCCGATCCTGTACTTCATCCCATCGAGCTATAGCTAACGCTTTCATTGCAGTCCTCCTTAAATGTCTAGTCAGCCATTAATTTGTACGGGCCACGTGTTGCGGCGCACCCTCGTGATCCACAGACAGCGCATTCGATGCAGCCTGCCACGTGCGTGCGCGATAGAGCTAACGTCACTGCGAAATGCCGTGTAATCCTACAACGTCGATCACTTTCCCATTAGCCTTATACCGGCGCATTCACGATATGCCAGTAACTGCGGATTTAATAGCAAAAAGTTAACCCGCTTGAGTCCACGCCCGTAGCGCCGTTGCAGTCGCTAGTTTAGTGGGTTCGCTACGGTACCGTTCACGGATAGTACTGCCAACCAGCCCAGAATCGAACCCGGTGGCAGGACTTGCCCGGACTTGTACCTCCCAAAATCATTCTGGCAACGTGCTTCGCTATTTCCATAGTGTTACTTCTCTGGAATTCTAAAACCTCGAATTCCATAAAGAAATACGTTGGCATCGTGATCGTGCTGCCCTGATCTAGACGGATTCTGATCGTGACCTCACTCGGTAACAGTCTTATTGGGCTGACATTCCGAGCCGTCGCGGCGGCGCTGACGTTCCTGATGTTTTACACCCGGAAATTCCCGTTCGATCACGAAATGAACAAGAGTCATGCGCTGCAGTCGTCGATTCGCAAACATCGATTCCTAGATACATCTACGTCGTAATTTAATTCTATCTGATGTGGCAGATTGTCTCGCGGCTGTGGGCATATCAAATCGAATTGCCGCCACGCACGGTGATGCGATTGCCTCCTACCTGTCGACAAGCGAATGAAATCAACCAATTATCGCGACATTTGGAAGACTTAGCGGACCCTGGTCGGAAATGTCTATCCAGCGGGAACGAATTCCGGGTGATGGTAACTAAACGAACTCAGGAACCTTTGTAGAATTCGTGAACGATCGATTTGGGTCCAAACTTGATTCGCTCGGACTTATGCCGAGACTCCTTAGCTGATCACCATTTGCGAGCACAATATGCTGCGTACATTTATCTTGACCCTATGCATCGCCGTGATGATGGCGCCCACGTTCGCTCATCAGTCCGGTGGGGTGACAAAATTGGAGCCCGGTTCGCTGGCGACGTTGCCAAATCGGTTCCCCGTCAATCTTGGGGGACCGTTCAAGCTTATCGACCACCACGGGGCGACACGAACCGATCATGATTTTCCGGGCCAGTACTTATTGATATTTTTCGGCTATGCCAACTGCAAGAGCATGTGCATGGTGGGTCTGCGGCGTATGACCGAGGCGATCGAGCACCTGGGTAAAAAGGGCGATGCCATTCAACCATTAATGATTACCGTCGACCCGGACAACGATACGCAGCAGACCATGCGCGAGGCATTGCCAAAAATTCATCCCCGTTTACTTGGGCTAACCGGATCCTCTCAAGCGTTGGCACAAGCATATGACGCCTATAAAATGAAGCCTCGCAGCATCGGGCTCGACCCCGAGGGCGATACGGTTGTAAACCATACGTCGTATATTTATCTCGTTGGGCTTGATGGAAAATTTCTAACCTTGATTCCTCCGATAATCGCGAGCGAGAGGATCGCGGAAATCATATTGAAATACTTGTCATAAAACATTAAGAAAAATGGAGGAAATATGATATTCACGATAATTCGAGGCATTACGGCCACTGCCCCAGCACTCGCATTCGCTATGACGATGCTGGTCATAACGAGTTGTCCCGTCAATGCGGCCGACGGGCAGGTGCTATTCGGTCAAAGATCATGCATCACTTGCCACGGCCCAGAGGGCAACGTGCCTATTCGGTCCGCCTACCCCAAGCTAGCCGGCCAAAGCAAAGACTATCTCGTGCAACAAACCACCGATATTCAGAGCGGCGCGCGCAACAACGGCTTGACGCAAGCCGTGTAACCAATTATTAAAAACGTGACTGCTGAGGAAATTGACGCGATCGCGGAATACCTATCGGCGATCGAATAGCGGTTTCGCCGTCGATCATGCTGAGGCCGATATACCAATATCAGAGCTTTGCCGGGATTATTGAATCACCTGTTGCTCGCAGCCAAGCTCCTTCGTAGTTTGTATTAATCACCTAATTGCCGCATTTCACGCCGCGCTCACAAATATTAGTCACCCGTCGAACTCAGGATTAACTGTACAACAAAAGGTTCGCGGGCAAGATCATAGAACGAAGCTAAACTCTATAAGGTCATGGTAGTGAAGAGCGATCTTATAAGCACCCACGACAGCCCATGTCGCCATGAGCACGGACCCAAATCTGCTCGCAGATGCTATTAATGTAATTAGAAACATATTGATGACGATCAGCGAGAACGGTGATACAAACGAGGAAGAATCGGCCTCATATTTTGTAAACATCACTAGTAGACCCCAGACAACACATGCCAAAGCAAGATAAAAACTCGTTTGTGCGCCCTGAATGTGCTCTCTAATTATTGTCAGTCTCGTAAGTGAGCTCCTAAACACAATTGCGGTCAACCACACCACCAGCAAAATCGATAGTAATGGGTAGATCATTATCGCGATGTAGCGATATTGCAAGCGATTTAATTCAATTAGTGTGCTATGTAATCCCACATTACGAAAAGATGTTGCTAATTCATGAGTTTCGCCGATTCGTAATGCCGTATAGAATTGTTGGGCCCGCTTAAGCACCTGTTCGTCAAGCGTGTAACGCTGCATGAAATTTCCAATGGTATCCGTTAGCTTTCCCGCATAGTGTTCTCCGCCCAGAAAATGTGCTCTAAATAGCTCGAGGTCATTGGAATAGTAATTACTTTTGATAATTTCCCATGGCAATAAGGTCACGATTACAGTGCCCGTCAGCGCAGCGGCCAAGATAGTGGACCTGAATAGACTAAAAGGTTTTCTGGGGTCGATTTGCCTTAGATAAAAGAATACCAACAATAGCGGATATACAATGGCTTGGCCCGCGTGCAGATTCGCGGCCAATCCCCAGAAGACACCAGCCAAGATCCATGAACGTGATTGTGACGGATGCAGATATAGAAAATAGACTCCGGATAGAATTAATGCTCCGCCGAGTATTTTGAACCACGTGTAATATAAATTACCCAAAACATAGGGCGTAAGAACCAGAACTAGAAGTGACAAGAGCACGATTTTCTTCTCAAAAAACCGTATAAAAAATGAATAAATTGGAAAAACAATCAGCAATGTCAGACTGGTTCCGAAAATTGTATAGAATCCATAAGTATTAATTGCATATGGTGAAACAATTCCCCAAACCACCCGATAGACGGCAAACATCGCGCCGGATAAGACTTGCCTGTCATCCACGCCGTAAAACAGCCGGTTGACCAAAGGAGGTGTGTCGTAGTAATACGCAAAGGGCTTATGCTCGGCTATTGCCAGTCCATTCAGATACTGGAACATGTTGTCGTGAGCTCGATGCCCACCAAACATTCGGTATTTGCCGACTAGCGACCAGAAGTACTCTTGGAGTGCGATTCCATTAATAAATCCCAGCATAACTGCGACAACCACGGAAGCCACCAAATAGAATATAACAATAGGTGCTATTGCATTTATGAAGACGGGAATCTGAATGCCTAGCTTATTCGAAACCAATATCACAGTGATTAGAGAAACAAAGAACAGCGCAAACAGATAGATACTCGCATTGTCTGGCCAAAGCTCTTGAAAAAATAAAAGAGCGGGTATCATCGGTATTAAGAATACAAACACTCCTAATATTAGAAATATTCCTTCGTCACCGGGGTGGTGTTCTTTAAAAAAGGACCGTGATAAGGCGCCAACTATCGCGCCGACGACTACCAGTGACGCTGATATTCCCAGCATCAATAAAACGAAGAATAGGTTCGTGTCCAGTATATTTCGCTTGAGTACCGCCAGTGAGGTTATTCCGATCTCGAGCGGCATGCTTCGACTGTAGCCGCGTAGTATTACTGTAAAATAGTTCGAATCAGTCTCGTTAAGGCCAAAGTAAAAGTGTCCCTGCTTAGAATCGATGATTCTATTTTCATGTCTATAGACTTCCTTGCATTGACGGCATCTGGGTATCTCTATCGCGACAGCAGCTACATTCTTTACATAGTTGTAGCTTAAGTGTAGCTTTTCCGATCTATTTATAGGCTCTAGATAAATTCGGAACTGTGCCTGCTTATCTTTATTTTCGAATTTAAGCCGAATCGTGTCGCTTGCAACATCCTCATTGGATGTACCCTGCGTTGCCAGCTGCGCAACAAGGGAGTTTTGGACAACCCCCGGATGGCCAAATAGCGCCATGACTACGATTGGCACAATCAGCGCGATAATCAAAATCCAAGTGAGTGTTTTACCGTTTTTATCAACCATTAGTAGTTGTTACGAGTCGTTTTAGGAGCCTCTGATGAGTTGATAATTGAAACCCGTTTTCGCATTGACTCCATTCGGATTCGATTAAATACGAGCGAAGGCGGCGGCATTATTGTCTCGGTTACTCCCGAATTTCCCGTTATTCGGGTCATTCGACAAATCGTGGACGCACTATGCCTGCGACGACCTCAACAATCGTTTCTTCGCCAGCACGAGAGTGATTAATGCGCACGTCGCTATGGCGCGGTGGACATTTTTGTCCAATTCCCGATAGCGGCCGTTGTTGTCGTCAAACTGCCATTTCATGACGTGAAACATATGCTTTGCTTTAGCTCGAACCGGCGACTTCGTCGATCGGTTCCGGATTCATGCCAACCCACGCAATCCGGTGCGGCGACTCAACGTCGAACAGCATTTCTTCGGCGCCCGATTCCGAGAATTAGAACCAGTGTTGCATATCTTAGGGCCGAATCCGTTCCGCGCCAAATCGGCGGAAACCAGCGCCTTGGGCCGGTGGACCCTGCGGCCCGATGACTGTTGGCAATTCCTTGCGCACAATCATCGAATCTATCGCAACTATAAATTGCCTCTTGCTGGCGATGATCATCGCGTCCGCGCGTTGAGGGAGGTATTACGCGAGAGCGGAGTGGATATTTTGGGATGGCACTCGTACTGGATAAGGTTTGAGTTGCGCCGATTCAGTCTGGGGTTGGAGATGATCCAGTATTCGTTTGATGACCGCAGGATCTTCGATAGAAGCAATGACATACACGGACACGCTAATGCTGCGAGCGCAGGGTGCGCAACAGTGACGAAGTCTAGTGGCTCCAACACACTGGGCCCGCAGTCCATCTTGATGAATCATTCAGGATCAGGGTCCGCAGGTCGCGCCGCCTCTGCTTGCTTAAAAAGCTGGGATAGCTCAACCATCTCGTCCTGTACAGCCACTATCTGTTCTAATAGCAGTTTCGCCCAACGGCAGAGTTGTTCTCGGCGCAAACTTTCCCAAGTCGTGAAGTTTCAATCAATACGATCCTCTGGTTTCTCAGGTGTCGTCATCGTCTTCTAATGTCATTTGTAGATAGTCAATATCAATTGGATCCTGCTCCCGCCCCGGCTTACTTAAGGAACCTCTGCATAAGTCTGGGCGAATCAAGTTGGGATTCAAAATGATCAAGATCAAGGCGTGGAACGTAAGTAATAGCCCAGCTATTGCTTGCGTTTCG
>JAOTWM010000237.1 GCA_029862885.1 Gammaproteobacteria bacterium | reverse complement strand
TCCGATGCAACGGCGTTCCCTTTACGCTCACCGGCACGTATACATTGCAAAGAACAGGTCCCGCACGAGCCTTATCCGGCAGCACCCTAGGCAATAGCATTCGGGAGGCGATATCCACCATGCGATAAACGCCCTTTTGAGGCATTAGAAATTATTAGGTATGAATCGGGTTATGCGCGTCCATAGCCGCGCATAACCCGTCAGACAGTGTATGTAGGCAATCTGATAGGAGAAATTACAACTTAACTATTGTAATCATGGTTTTCAATGTATCCCTGCGTGACGCGATTCCAGGCACCAGCTCGTCACTTTATTCAGTACAAAACCGTACTGATAGCGAAACGAGGCAAGAAAATAACATTAAAACCTACTATTACAGTAACAACCAGTTCGGGGCATCCGTGGAATTGATCTTGATAAGCAAAGATAAATTCCTGGATGCCCCGGACTCGCCGGATTCGCCGGATTCACCGGATTCGCCTTTCTTCTCCCATCGCGCCTGATTCCACGGGTTCTGACCGACGTCTCGGCCACCGGACTCCACAGCCTCAATTGCCACGCCGATGCAATTTAATCTGGTTATACATACCCTCTATATTCAGTGCTAAATGTTCCTCGTAGTTATCCCAAGCGCTGTACTCATCGAGACGAATCTCACGTTGCATCTGTTCGAGCGTATGTCCCGCCCGAGCCGCGTCCAATACGGCTTGGTAGAGCGCTTCCATGTAGCCGCGAAAAGCGGTGGCGTCGGCTTTGGTGCCGATTTCGCCGTGCCCCGGCACTAACCGGTCGAATTCCATGGACTCCACCTGTTTTATCGCGTCGATCCAATCCGGGATATAGGCGTCGGTAAGATTCTTCCAGGCGACGGTCTTAATAGGAATAATATCCACCGCGAATAACGTCCGCTCATCGGGAAATCGCATGACAATCATATTGTCGGAATGACTGCGACCGACATAGCTCAACTCAACAGATTTGCCACCAAGTTCTATGGTCAGCTGCTGGTCGAAGGTAATATCCGGCACTGCTGTGGGGCGCTGCTCCGCGACGATATCCGTTTTCGCATTGCTGTGCGCCACTACGGTCGCCGTGTCCGCAAAAATCTCACCGCCGGCGACATGATCGACGTGGTCATGGCTGTAGATCAAATACTTCACGGGTTGATTAAAGCGCGTGGCCAATTCTGCCTTGAGCCAGGTGGCGGCTTCTGCATTGATCGGGTCAGTGGCGATGATGCCTTCCTGAGTTACGAGAAATACCGAATAGTGAAAGTTGTTTTGAAAACGGTAGAGATCTCCTGAAATTTTCTCAATCGCCCTGCTCGGCGTGTCTTGTCCGAGCGCAACACCCGTAACGGCATATAGCAGCGAAAACAATCCAACTACGATGTACGACTTAGCAGAATCTACCACTGTGCATCCCTCCTTAAAGTATTGTGGTCGCGGAAGAACCGTAGAGCAGGTGTCGGCATCACCGATAACCTACCCTACGGTAATGAATTCGACTCGCACAACGTTAGCGAGTTCATTCGCCCCAAACCTAGTAGCAGCGGTTCGGAATCTCGAACGCCACCGTATGCCGGACCCAGAGGGCGCAGTGACGCGGGCTATCGAACGATCCGACACACACCACCGCGACGCGGATCGCCCGCACCGTGCATACCCGTCGCCTCGCCACTCAACGTGTGCGCGCCACCGAAGAAAAAGTTTAGCTCCTGCCACACCCGGTGCTCAGAGAATTCGGCAAGCAACGGCGCCAATGGCCCGAGATCGTATCCGCCTTCGACATATAGCGCGCCGTTATCAACGTGAATTCGTGGGCTCGTAACAGCCTGCTCCACATCCATGTCGAAATCGACGATGTTCACCACTACCTGCAAAATCGCGTCGCGAATTCGGCTCGAACCGCCCGAGCCGGTTGCGACAATGCGGCCATCGGCGCGACGAATCAAAGTCGGCGCCATCATCGAACTCATGCGTTGATTCGGCGTCCAGCTGTGAAATCCCCCGGGGTTTAGGTCTTCCTCGCCTAACATATTGTTCAGCATGATTCCTGTACCCGGCACGAAGTCCCCACAACCCTCCCCGTTGGTGACGGTCATTGCGGCCACATTTCCGTGTCGGTCCATCACATTTAGGTGAGTGGTGCCGCGCTGGACTTGGGTGCGACCATGTACTTGTTCGCGGTAACGCGACAACATCGGTGCATCAAGCGGATCCAACCCCGTGGCGCCGGTAGATTCCTGGCGCCGTGCGTTATCGGCCACCGCCAAACAACGCGCCAACGTCGTGAGATGGCCCACCGATCCGAACCGCAGCGGTGACAACGGGTAGGGCTCTAGAAGTTTTAGCGCGAAGCCAACAAAACACCCCCCCGCCGCGGGTGGCGGATTGGTGAACACACGTGCATCACGGTAATCGATTGCCAGGGGGCGACGCAGTGCCATCTCATAGCCCTCCAGATCGGCGCGAGTTATACAACCGCCGTGGCCACGACATTGGGTATCGATACGGTGCGCGATTTCGCCGCGATAAAACAAATCGTCGCCTTCCAGCGCAATCGCTTCCAGTGTATTGGCGAGCTCTGTAAACTGAATTACGTCACCGGCTTGGGCGATCTGCCCCGGCTGGCTCGAACTCTGAAATACGCCGCGCGGGGCCGGTCGGGTGATATAGATTGGCGCTACCAATGAGAACACGTGGGCCTGTAACGGAGTCACCGTGATACCGGAGCGCGCCGCGTCGAGCGCGGGTTGCACGATGCTACGCATTGGCATCGATCCTAATTGCCGATGCAGTGCAAATAGGCCGCGAATGCAACCCGGCACGGCGCTGGACCCAACCCCCATATGGAATTCCTGGGTAGCACTGCCAAAATCCACGACAACAGGCTCGAAATCCAACTCGGCCTCTGGCCGCTGCGAGCCCGGAGTTTGGGTAAAAAAGTCGAACGCCACCGTATCGTTACGGCCTGCGGCATGGGCCATTACGAACCCGCCACCGCCCGGTGACGCCAACACCGGTTCGGCAATGCAGGCCATGAAGAACGCACCGATTGCGGCATCAAATGCATTACCGCCATCCCGCAACAGTAGTTCGGCCGCCTGCGCGGTCAGCTCATGCCCGGCCGCTACAGCCCCAGTAACTGTCATTATTGACGCCGTGGCCGACGCGCTTGCAGCGCGAATCTTTGTGGCACTGAATTTGTTGTAGACACGGGCATTAGGGTAAATCCAATCAGCGGCCGCCGGCCACCCGTAAAATGGCACCCGTGCAGTAGGAAGCAGCATCGGATAACAACCACAATATCGATTCGGCCACTTCGTCAGCAGTACCAAGGCGGCGCATTGGAATCGCGGATACAAATTCGTCCAGACGTTCGCTCACGCCTGAGTCGTCATGAATGGTTGTATCGATGACTCCGGGGGCTACCGCGTTCACGCGGATTCCTTGCGTCGCGACTTCGCGTGCCAACCCCACCGTAAGACTATCGATCGCGCCCTTACTGGCGGCATACCATACGTAAGTGTTCGGACTGCCAAGCGTCGCTGCCCCAGACGAAATATTCACAATCGCGCCACCGCGTCCCGCGCGCTGCGTGGACATACGCCGAACGGCTTCGCGCCCGCACAACATCGAACCGATAACATTGATCTGCATTACCTCACTCATAGTGTGCGCCGAGGCCAGGTGCAGTGGCCCAGACCGGCCCGTGATACCGGCATTGTTTACCAACGCGGTGACTGGCCCGAAGGCCTGTTCCGCCGCGTCGAATAATTTTCGTACCGAAGTTTCGTCGGTCACATCACCGGGCAGCGGTGCAGCGGCCCCCCCATTACGCTGGATTGTGTCAACCAGCGCATTTGCGGTCGCCTCGCTGCGACGGTAATTCACTGCCACGGCATAACCCCGCTTCGCGGCCAATTGCGCAGTCGCTGCGCCGATACCTTGTGCAGCACCGGTAATTAATACGACATTAGTCATTAGTCTATTGTCCGCTTAGCCCGAATATCCGGGCTACGCAGGTTTAGGCTGCGCACTATCGACGGCCCGCCAAAGATACCAACTCGCCACCGATCGGTACGGGCCCCAGCGTTCGCCATACTCACCCAACTCGTTGGTCGTGGGCAGCTTCGATGTGCGGTAGGTAGCCATGTAGCCCTTGCGTACGCCGAGATCGTCGACCGGCAACACATCGGGTCGGGTGCAGTAAAACATCAGCAATATCTCTACCGTCCAACGCCCTATTCCGCGCACCACAACCAAGCGTTCCACGATTTCATCGTCGCTAAGACGCTCTAGACCGCGACGGCTTGGCACGGTACCGTCGAGGGTTCTCGCAGCCAAGTCCTGGATCGCTATCACCTTGGCGCGAGACAGGCCGCCCGCCCGCAACTCCGCATCACACAATTTCGCTACCCGAGCCGGGGTCAAAACACGTCGGCGTGGCGCGAGACTCAGCACTCGGCGATGAATCGCTTCGGCCGCGCGCCCGGATAGTTGCTGATGGACGATCGCACGCAATAACGTTTGAAACGGGGTCGATGCACAGCTGAATTCTATTTCACACGGCCTCACTCGGGCGATTAGGCGCCCCAGGCGTCGATCCGCCGCGCTCAACGCCATCGAGGCGGCAGCAGCATCGTATGGCTGGATCATCGTTGGGCCTCGCGGTTACCGGTGCGCAATGCACACCGTATCAAACTCTAATCGATTTGATTTGCGCCGCATCCGTCATATCCCAAATATCAATTTCGTCATTGTCCTGTCGAAACGCCTGTAGGCTGGCGTGATCACAGCGATCGCTTATAACGGCCTTCATCGCCATATTGATAGCTTGGTGCGCGACGATCAAGATGTCGCCGCGAATAGCGACGTCAGGCCAGCGTTGAACTAGAGGTCGCACCCTATCCATTGCCTCGGATAGACTTTCGCCGCCAGGCGCCGCGACGGTAAATAATGCGCTCCGCCATGCCGCAAAAGCCGCCCCCAACTCGTCGCTGAGTTCTGTTTCGAGCCGACCTTCGTACTCGCCGAGAGCAATCTCCATTAGGCGCGCATCAGCCTCGACACATACGGCGCTGCCTTCGAGAATAATTTCGGCCGTGACCCGAGCACGCGCCAACGGCGAGCAATAGGCGGTCGCAAACCGTACCTCACGCTGCGTTAGCACCGCTTGTACCCGCCGGGCCTGGTTGATACCTGTCGCGTTCAACGGAATATCGCTACGGGATTGAAATCGGCGTTGCCGATTCCAATCGGTTTGACCGTGACGTATAAAATATACGGGCATTGAATCACCACTGACGTTGCACAAATGCGCGATTATAAAAACGGCACCCAGAAATTTAGTCCGGCCGCTCGCTATGGTCCGATGTAAATTCCCACACAGTCAATCGGCAATTATCTCAATGGCCTGCGCGAGTTCGATCAGATGCCCATCCGGGTCCCGCAGGTACGCGGTACGCTGACCCCAAGCACGGCTCGTAGGCGGCGTCATTGGGGTGGCGCCACGATTGACGAGATCGGCTTAGGCCGCGTCGGCATCATCCACTTTAAAACCGAGTTCGAACCCGGGTGCGGATTTCGGCGCGGGGTCGATTTCAACCCCTAGCGTATCGACCATGGCCCGGCGCGTGTACAGGGAGATGCGGGTCGCGCCGGTATTGAATTGAGCATAGTCACCGGCTCGATGGCCCAGTGTAAGGCCTAGCACGTCCCGGTAGAACCCGAGTGAACGGTCAAGATCCTCGACAATTATAATGACATAGTCCGCAAGCTCGAATTGCATAGTTCAGGCCTCACATGGCGCGTTAATTCCGTGTCCGATTCGACATTATCATATAGGATACGGCCAGGCCGCATCGCACGGGAACCACGATCGTGCCGTATTGCCTAAGCCAATTCCGATATTTCACAACTCGATTAATAACCATAACGCTACGACTCGCACCATTACTGCCGTCGAATTACTATGACTAAGAGCAAATTTCTGCTGGTCGCCGTACTGATAGTGTTTATCGGCAGTTTCTTCGTGTTCGACCTCGGCCGTTTCTTCAACCTTGAATTCTTCAAATCTAAGCAAACGGCTATTGGCACGTACTACGCGGCAAATCCGTTAAAAACGGCCGCTATCTATTTTCTCATATACGTTGCCGTAACGGGGTTATCGCTGCCCGGGGCAGTGATTATGACATTGGCCGGCGGCGCAATATTCGGATTGTTGTGGGCCACGATTCTAGTGTCCTTCGCGTCGGTAATTGGCGCAACCCTGGCATTTTTAGTGTCCCGTTTTCTGCTAAGGGACAGCATCCAAAACCGCTATCGCGAAAACCTGCGATCGGTCAATAAAGGCATCGAAAAAGACGGCGCATTTTATTTGTTTACCTTGCGGTTAGTGCCGTTATTTCCATTTTTCGTTATTAATCTCGTCATGGGACTGACTCCGATTCGGACCGTGGCGTTCGCGCTCGTGAGCCAGCTTGGTATGTTCCCCGGCACGCTCGTTTACGTTAATGCCGGAACACAGATCGCAAAGATTGAATCGCTAAGTGGTATCCTATCCCCAGGACTGCTACTGTCGTTCGCTTTGCTGGGTCTGTTTCCACTGGCCGCGAAAAAATTCGTCGACTATATAAAAACCCATAAAGTGTTAAAGGGACATCGGAAACCAAAACGCTTCGATCGTAACCTTGTGGTTATCGGTGCCGGGTCGGCCGGCCTAGTCAGCGCTTACATTGCCGCAGCCGTCAAGTCTAAAGTTACCCTGATCGAAAAACACAAGATGGGCGGCGACTGTCTAAACACCGGGTGTGTGCCCTCGAAAGCATTACTCCGCTCCGCAAAGTTTCTTTCCCATATCAGGCGCGCCGAAGAATTCGGTTTCAAGTCCGCAACCGCGGAATTCGAATTTACGGATGTAATGCAGCGTATACAGGAGGTAATTCGCCGCATCGAACCCAAAGATTCGGTGGAGCGCTACACGAAGCTCGGCGTCGAGTGCATCGAAGGCGAAGCCCACATTACGTCACCGTATAGCGTCGCGGTGAACGGCCAGTCGCTGACGACCCGCAGCATTATTGTCGCGGCCGGCGGCCGGCCTTTTGTGCCGCCGATCCCCGGCATCGACGCAGTCGGATATTTGACGTCGGATACGGTCTGGAATTTGCGCACACTACCGGATCGACTGGTCGTGTTAGGCGGCGGGCCGATTGGTTGCGAACTCGCCCAAGCCTTTGCCCGCTTCGGAAGCCAAGTCACCCAGATTGAGATGTTGCCGCGAATTCTGATTCGTGAGGATGAAGACATCTCGGCACTGGTGGCGGAACGCTTTGCCGCCGACGGAGTGGATGTCAGAACCGAACACCGCGCCAAACAGTTCATTGTGGAGAACGGCAATAAGATTCTTATTTGCGAGCATGACGGCAAAGACGTCCGTATCGAATTCGACGAGGTGCTAGTAGCGGTTGGTCGACACGCTCATCTTGAAGGCTTCGGTGCCGAAGAGCTGGGTATCGCGATAGCGAAGACCAATACGTTGGAGGTCAATGATTTTCTGCAAACCAATTTTCCGAATATTTTTGCTTGTGGCGATGTAGCCGGCCCATACCAGTTTACCCACGTGGCAGGCCATCAAGCTTGGTATGCGTCCATCAATGCGTTGTTCGGCGCGATATGGAAATTTAAGGTTGATTACTCAGTGATCCCGTGGGCCACGTTTACCGAACCTGAGGTCGCACGGGTCGGACTCAACGAGCAAGAGGCCACGGAGCAACGGATTCCCTTCGAAGTTACGCGATACG
>JAOTWM010000008.1 GCA_029862885.1 Gammaproteobacteria bacterium | reverse complement strand
GTGCGTTAGGTGTAAGCACGATCACCCCTCGTTATTCGCGCTATGTCGTTGATCTGAATCGCTCGGCAGATAATAACGTGTTGTATCCGGGCGCAGATAATACCGATGTCTGCCCCACGACCTGTTTTGATAACACACCGATCTACGCTGCAAACCAAGTTCCTGATCAGTCCGAGCTGCAGGCGAGAATAAATCGGTATTGGCAGCCGTACCACAATGGCCTTGCGGCCGAGTTGACACGCTTGCGCGAGCGCTACGGAATTGCCGTACTGTTTGACGCACACTCGATCAAATCCGTAGTGCCAAGGTTTTTCGACGCCGAGTTACCGCACTTCAATCTAGGCACGGCCGACGGCCGTTCATGTGCTCCAGAGTTGCAGCAATGGCTTGTTGCGGTGTTGACGGATATCACGGACTACACCCATGTCGTGAATGGCCGATTCAAGGGAGGGTATATTACCCGTCACTACGGGCGGCCAGATGAGTCGCTGCATGCCGTGCAGCTTGAGCTTGCGCAACGCAGTTATATGAACGAAGCCTATCCGTTTCATTATGACGATGGGTTGGCGGCCCAGATCCAACCGGTGCTGCGCCGTTTGCTCAGTGCGATATTGGACTGGGCGGCTTGATCGCGCGGACCGCCGCCGGGGAATCCGACCATTGAACGCGATCTGTGACGATATCACTACGCTGTCGGTGGATGCGATTGTAAATGCTGCGAATGCCAGTTTGATGGGTGGGGGCGGAGTTGACGGCGCCATCCATCGCGCGGCCGGGCCGCGGTTACTGCACGAATGCCGTTTGCTGGGGGGTTGCAAAACCGGCGAGGCAAAACTGACCGGAGGTCACGGATTACCCGCGAGATTTATCGTACACACGGTGGGTCCGGTATGGCACGGCGGAGGCGATGGCGAGGACGAGTTGCTCGCATCGTGCTATCGCAAATCCTGTGAACTCGCAAGCGCGCAACCCGCAATCCGGACACTCGCATTCCCCTGTATCAGCACCGGAATTTATGGCTTTCCATTCGAACGCGCCGCACGTATCGCAATCCGCGAATGTGCGGCGCACACTGATCGACTCATCACAACGTTTTGTTGTTTTTCGGAACGCGATAGAAATGTATATAGCCAATTGTTGGAGGAGCACGGACGACGGGTGGCCGATTGATCGATAGGCAGCGTTGCCGACGGGGGCCACTGCCCGATCGGACTAATCGCCCATGACCACACCTTCGCGCCGCGGGTCGGCGCCGCCCAGCATTTTGCCATCTTGAATCAGGATACCGTGCAGGCCACTGTTTAAATCGCGAACGTTGACTTCGTGGCCGCGTTCGGTCAGCGCGTCTTTAAGCGTCGCGGCTTGCGTACCGGCTTCGAGATCGGTGGCACCGTTGCGGTTCGAAAAATGGCCTAGATTGATTGCGTCCTGCAGGTCCCAATGCCAATCCAATACCGCGACGAGGGTCTTGGCGACATAATTGATGATGCGACTGCCGCCGGGCGAACCAATCAAGAGGTGCGGATCACCGCTTGAATTAAACACAATCGTGGGTGACATCGAACTGCGCGGTCGTTTGCCGGCTTCGACACGGTTTGCGACCGGTCGACCATCGCGTTCGGGGCGGAATGAAAAATCCGTAAGTTCATTATTCAGGAGAAATCCGCCGGCCATGAGCCGACTGCCGAAGCCATTCTCGATCGTTGTGGTCATCGACAACGCATTACCGTAGCGGTCGACGATGCTGAAATGGCTGGTGCCGGGAAACTCGCGCTGGTCGTCCGGCGCCCAGAGGCGCGCGTCCAGCCACGGCGGGTTGCCCGGTTCGGCCTCTCCCATTGCGCTGTTGCGATCGATGAGTTGCGCGCGGTACGTCAGATAGCTCGGATCGATCAATCCAGCCACAGGCATACGCACGAAATCGTTATCCGCCATGTATAGGCCCCTATCCGCATACGCGAGTTTCGCAGCCTCGGAAAACAAATGAACGCTGTCGACACCGTATCCGATTCCCGGCATATCGAAATGCGACAACATTCCGAGGATTTGCGCGATGGTGAGACCGCCCGAGGTCGGTGGCCCCATACCACACACCGTGTAGCGCCGGTACGGAGTGCACACTGGGTCGCGTACTTTGACTCGATATGCCTCGAAGTCAGTGGTGGTAAGCACACCGGGATTGTCTTCGGTTGTGGCGACGGTATCCACGATCTCCTGCGCCAGCGGCCCTCGATACAACGCATCCGATCGTCGTTGCGCCACACGCCGCAACGTCTCGGCGAACGCGGGATTCTTTAACAGATATCCTGCGTTTAGGGGTACCCCGTCGCTATCGAAGAAGTACGCGCGAGTTGCTTCGTAACGATCGAGTCCTTCTGCGTTGGCAATCGACTGCGCGAGTCGCGGGGTAATGTTGAAGCCTTGCTCGGCACGGTCAATGGCTGGTTGTACGAGCTCCGGCCAAGGCAGCGTACCGTGCCATTGATGCGCCAGGTCGAGCAGTTTCAATGTGCCCGGCACGCCCACCGAGCGGCCGCCGATTACGGCGTCCCACCATTCCTTCGGTTCGCCGTTGGCGTTCAAGAAATACGCTGGGGTTGCTGCGCCCGGCGCGGTTTCGCGTCCATCGAACGTGCTGAGTGTTCGCTGCTCGGCGTCCCAGTACAACATGAACGCGCCACCGCCGATGCCCGACGATTGCGGCTCTACGAGATTCAGCATGAATTGAACGGCAATCGCGGCATCGACCGCCGTGCCACCGCGCTTCAATACGTTATAGCCCGTTTGCACCGCCAGCGGGTGCGCAGCAGCGACCATAAACTGCTGCGCCGTGGCCGATTTCTTATCGGTCCAGCCGCTCGCGGCCTCGGGCGCAGGCGGCTCGACCGCGGCCGCAGTCGCGATCGATAGGCTGAATCCGGCGGCTACCGCGAGGCTAGATCTAAAGTAGCTTGAGAATAGTTTCGGCATCGCTGACTTCGAATTTCCCGGGTGCCTCACGGTTGAGGTGCGTAACGACACCATCTTCCACAATCATCGCATAACGATCGGAGCGTACACCCATGCCGCGCTTGGTGAGATCCAATTCCAGGCCCAGTGCCTGCGTCAGGTCCGCGCTGCCATCGGCGAGCATGAGAATTTTTTCCGCGTGGTGACTTTTACCCCACGCATCCATTACCCAGGCATCGTTAACCGACAAACATACGATGCGCTCCACGCCTTTATCAAGAATGGCGTCGGCGTACACCACATAACCGGGTAGGTGACTGGCTGAGCACGTCGGTGTATATGCGCCGGGCAGGGCAAACAACACGACTTTCTTTCCAGAGAAAATCGCATCGGTGGTGATTTCGGAGGGTCCTTTATCCGACATTTCATATACCGTGACATTGGGAATACGGTCGCCTACTTTGATTGTCATTAGTTGCCTCCTTAGCGGTTGGTTTGTATCTCAGTGCTGAATAATGGTTGTTCCGTATAACCATGGCTATTCCCGCCGCGCCTCGGGTTATTGTCGGCGACCGCATCACAATTGGCAATGTACGAAGTCACTTTGCGTCGACTTAAATCATCCCACTTGATCGAAACTCGGTGATTTCTCCGTCGTCGAAACCGAGATCGCTTAGCACTGCCTCGGTATGCTCCCCGAGATCCGGTATCGCACCCATACGCGGTTCGAAATCCGGCATGATAACCGGTGGTTTCAGCGCTTTAATCGGTCCGACGGGCGAGTCCACTTCCCGCCATCGATTGCGTGCGGTGTGCTGCGGGTGGTCCCAGAAATCCTGCATGGAGTTCATGCTCGCATTCGCGATCTGAGCAGCGTTGAGTCGGGCGATGATCTGATCGCGCGTGAGTTCGCTGAACACGGTGTTGATGATCGTCGTTAAGGCATCGCGGTTCGTGACGCGATCGGCATTGTCGGTGAACCGCGAATCGGTGCTGAGTTCGGGCTGCTCCAACACCTGTTTACAAAATCGCGCCCACTCGCGCTCGTTTTGAATGCCGAGGTTAACGGTCTTTCCATCACCGGTGCAAAATGGGCCGTACGGTGCGATCGCGGCGTGGCTTGCGCCACTACGCGGCGGTGCGGTACCGCCGTAGGCTGCGTAGTACGCGGGAAAACTCATCCATTCACCGAGTGCGTCGAACAACGAGATGTCGAGTACAGTGCCACCACCTCGAGTTTGGCGTTGCAGCAACGCGGTGAGTATGCCGCTGTATGCGTACATCCCAGCGGCGATATCGGCGGTCGAAATACCGGTCTTTGACGGTTCGCCCGCGCCGCCCGTGACCGACACGAGGCCCGTCTCGCATTGAATCAGCAAATCGTACGCTTTCTTATCGCGGTATGGGCCGCTCGTGCCATAACCCGATATGTTGCAGACGATTAACGCCGGATTGCGCGCGATTAGCGTCGCTCCGTCGAGTCCGAGTCGATCCGTGGCGCCAGGGCCGAGGTTTTGCACAAAAATATCCGCATCGATCAACAACCGATGCAATACCTGCGCGGCCAGCGGGTGTTTGACGTCTAACGTGAGGCTCTGTTTCGAGCGGTTCAGCCACACAAAGTGGCTCGATAGACCATTCACGGTGCGGTCATAACCTCGTGCAAAATCACCGCTCCCGGGGCGTTCGATTTTTATCACTCGAGCGCCGAGATCCGCCAGTTGCCGCGTCGCAAAGGGGGCCGCGACCGCCTGTTCGAGTGCGACAACGGTAATGTCGTCGAGCGGTAATTGGGCGGTTGATTCGACCACGCTGTTGATGCTCTTGATCGGGTTGTAATGATACGTTGTGGGTTTGCAATTAGCCGGCGGTCACAAAATCGAGGCCGCGTTTTAGCAACTGCGCGGCGATGATGTTGCGTTGCACTTCGCTGGTACCTTCCCAGATTCGGTCCACGCGCACTTCCCGGCAGAAGCGCTCGGCGACGTTCTCGCGCATGTAGCCACGGCCGCCGAAAATTTGTACCGCACGATCCGCAACCCGATTGGCCATCTCTGAACTATACAGTTTTGCCATCGAACAGCGAGTATGCAGGGCTTTTGTGTCGGCACCGCGATCGTGGGCTGCGGCGGCCTCATGGGTCATGAGCCGTGCCGCCCATAGTTCGGTCGCGCTGTCCGCGAGCATGTGCTGAATCGCTTGTTGGCGGCTCAGCGGTTGTCCGGCCACGCGTCGCGAGTCGGCGAATGCTTGAGCGGCTTCGATGAGGCGTTGCGCGGCACCGCAACAGCGTGCGGCAATCATTAAGCGCTCATAGCGAAACCAGGCTCGGATGTAGGTCATGCCGTCGCCCTCGGCGCCGATGCGGTTTCGCGCCGGGACCTGCACATCGCGAAACTCGTAGATCGGATGCTGGGCGGCAAAGGTATGGCTAAACGGTGGATTATTGACGAGGTGGACGCCGGGTGTATCGGCATCGATAAAAAGTAAAACGTGTTCACCATCGTGGTTACCGCCATCAAGACGGGCCTGCAGAATAAAATAGTCGGCAAAGTTAGCACTGGTTACGAACCACTTTTCGCCATTGACGACATAGCTGTCACCGTCGTGTCGCGCCGTGGTTTTCAATTCCATCTCCGACCCCGACTCGGCCTCGGTCAAGGCGTAGCACTCGTGCCGCGCATCACTCAGTAGAGGCAATATATATCGATTCAGCTGATCTTCATTGCAGGCCTCGAACATCCATTGCTGTGGTTGGTTAAAGCACCATCCCAAGGCGTTGGTGACGCGGCCTAATTGCTCCCAAATGACGGTCTGCGTCAATATCGGTAATTCCAGACCGCCGTACTGGGTTGGTGTGTCGATACGGTGCAGCCCGAGTTCCCGGGCCCGGGCCCGGTGTTGTGCGCTAATATTTTCGGGCAGTTGTCCCGCATTAAACTCAGCTTCGACCTCCCACGGAATCAGGTCTGTATCAACGAATTCACGAACCCGTTGTTGCCACTGCCTTGCGCTTTCCGGTAGTAAATTCATTGTGCCTGCCCAAATTCGATGGCGGTGTTTGAAAAAAGCGAACCTAGCCCGGATATTTCATGAAGGCGGACCATCCACCAGAAATCGTCGCAATATTTGAATGGGTTGCCCCACATATCAAGGGTCTCGACCGTCGCAAAGTTTGTCCTGTTCGGATTCAGGAAAAATAGGGCGTCCCATTTTTCAACATGGGCGTCACGATCCTCCTTGATCCATAGCTACGGCTATGAATCGGACAAACGATCACACCGACTACTTAGCCCGATTTCCCCTGAAATCCGAACCTTTCATGAATTATCCGGGCTAGTGCTAAACGTGCCGAGTATCGGTCGCATCCGTGTGTAGGGTAAAGTGTCCCGAAAACACGGTGTCTAAGTAACCCAACGCGGTTTCTTTTGCACGCTTCGTACTCATCTTGTTCGGCGTCAATAACCGATCGAGCCATAAGCCGTCGATTATCGCGCTTATGGCGGTCGCAATAAGATCCGCATCGACCGTCATGCGGCCTGATTCATCCAACAACTGCCGGCACAAGTCACGTAACGCAATGTAATGTTGTTCGTCGCGTTGTTCGCACAAAGCGAGGTACGTTGGCCGCGATTTTGATTCACCGTAAAATGCGAACCATACGGCAATTTTCTTCCGGTTGTACACAACGGGATCAAAATCTGCCATGACCAACGCGTATAACCGCTCCGCAACCGTCGGCCCGGCACGGTCTAAGGCGTGCCGCCAGACGTGGCGGTACTCGTCGGCCAGATATTGCAACGTGTCATTGAGCAATGTTTCTTTATTTGTAAAGTGAAAATTGACGATCCCGCGCGATAACCCGACACCTTCCGCGACGTTGGCTAACGTGGTATCCGCAAAACCGCGCTTGGCGATCGACGTAATCGTGGATTTGATGAGTTGTTCCCGGCGCCGGTTTTTCAGCGTGTCGGTGTGGCGCTGTCGGGGCTCCGGAGGGTCAGCCATGGATTGTTCTGCCATTGCTCGAGGGCGGGTACATAAAGCGTCAAAAAATAACAATATAATCCATATATAGCAACAGGTTGTACGAATTTATTGGCTGAACGTTCATTCAATTTATTGACATTTCCACGAGTCCCGTGGGATTATTCGAATGCCCGCAAGAGGCCTGATTCGCGCCCGGGTTGCTGAGATCTCGCCGCCGCTGATACGACAACAATTTCCACTAATGCTAAGCTACGACGCAATAATTATCGGTGCTGGCCACAACGGCCTTGTGACGGCCTGTTATCTGGCTCGCGCCGGATTACGGGTGGTCGTGTTGGAGGGTAATCCATATATTGGCGGCGCGACGGTAAGTCGCGAGCTGTATCCGGGGTTTACCTATTCGAACTGTTCGTACGTTTGTAGCCTGTTTCGTCCCGAGATCTTTCGCACGCTGGATCTGCCGCGATACGGATTGCAAGTCATCCCCTACGAAGGTTCGGTGACGATGACCCGGGACGGTGGTTACTTCGCGAGTTTTGTCGATCACGATGCAAATCGTCGGGAAATTTCGCGTTTTTCAAAACGCGATGCGGAGAATTACGATCGTTTCAGCCACGAAATGTCCCGGCAGTGTCGCTTTATCAAAAAGTTCTTGCTCACGACACCACCCGACCCGACGTCTTTTAAATGGCGTGACCTGAAAGACCTCGCCAGTCTCGGAGCGGCGTTCTACGACTTGGGCGAAACGCAAATGTACGACACCATCCGTTTTTATACGATGAGTTGTGCGGATCTGTTGGATCAATATTTTGAGTCGGATGTCATCAAGGGGGTGATCGCGGGCAGTTCCATTATTGGCACGGCACTTGGGCCCTATTCACCTGGAACGGCCTACGTGATGCTGCATCATTATATGGGCGAGGTGGATGGCACCATCGGCGCATGGGGTTATGCGCGTGGCGGTATGGGATCGATTGCCACGGCGCTCGCTAATGCCTTGCAAGCGCACGGTGGTGAAGTACGAGTAAATGCCGAGGTCAATGATGTTATCGTCAAAGACGGCCGTGTGTGTGGAGTCGCTCTTAAAGACGGTGAAGAACTGCATGCTGCGACGGTAGCGTCGAATCTCGATGTGAAGCGGACATTTCTAAACATCATGGATGAGCGCGATCTGCCGGCGGAGTTCGTACGACGCGTGCAGCGTTTTAAAATTCGCGGGTCGTCCGGAAAATTGAATATTGCGCTGGACGGAATGCCGTCTTTTCCACAGATCCCGGAGAACTGTCCGGCACGGCGTGGCGATATGCATATCACTGACTCGATGGAACGCATCGAGCGCGCTTACGACGATTGGAAGAGCGGTACGTGGTCGAAAGATCCGTATGTGGATATGTTGATACCGAGTCAAATCGACCCAACGCTCGCGCCGCCGGGACAACACATGATGTCGGTATTCGTACAATACGCGCCGCCGCGACTGGCGAGTGGCGACTGGACCGACGCGGATCGCGACGCATTCGGTAGCACCGTAGTGGATGCGATCGGTGCATACAGCCCAGATTTCAAAGATCGGATTCGGCATATGGAAGTGCGTACGCCGCGCGAGTTGGAAGCCGAGATCGGTTTGACGGAAGGCAACATCTTCCAAGGTGAGCTGACTCTCGATCAGTTGATGTTCAATCGTCCGGTTCCCGGTTACGCGCAGTACCGCAGTCCGGTCGAGGGAATGTACCTGTGTGGTTCCAGCACCCATCCGGGTGGTGGGGTAATGGGGGCACCCGGAGCCAACGCGGCGCGCGAGATCCTGCGTGATCTTGGTCGCAAGGACGGCCAGTTGTGAAATCCGTTCGTTACGATGCGATTGTAGTTGGAGGCGGCCACAACGGCCTTGTGTGCGCCAATTATTTAGCGCGGGCACGGCAGCGCGTGTTGTTACTGGAGGCGGCGGATCAAGTCGGCGGTGCTGCCGCGACCGAATCGTTCGCGCCCGGGTTTCGAGTATCGTCGTGCGCACATCTTGTGTATCTGTTCGATCCATCGATCAGCGCTGAGCTGAAATTGGCGGACCACGGCCTAGTTTGGTCCGCCGTAGATCTACCGAGTGTGGCGCTGAGTCAAGAACGTGCGGTGCTGTCGATCAGTTCCGACCCGACCCTCAGTGCGGGCGAATGGATGTCCGGTGAGCACAAGCGGTTTGACGCGCTGATGGCACGCATGACGCGATTCGCTTCGGTATTGCAAAACTTATATACGCGGGTACCACCAAGGCTTCGCAACCGGCGGGGCGATATCGTCGCGCTTGTGCAGGCTGCATGGCGTATCCGTCGCCTGGGTCGTGACGACATGCGAGAGTTGCTGCGCATCGCCGGTATGAATATCGCCGACTTGCTCGACGACGAACTCAACGATGACCGACTCAAAGGGATGCTCGCGTTTGATGCGGTGCTCGGCACGCGGCTCGGACCGCGTGCACCGAATACGGTATTTACATGGTTGCACCGGCTGGTGTCCCGAGCGCCGGCAGCGCACGGCGGAATCATGCACCCGCTTGGCGGTGTGGGTGCGCTGTGCGACGCCCTGTCGCGAAGCGCGCAGGCCGCCGGTGTGGAAATACGCACTGGCGCCCGCGTGGAATCTATCATGTGCGATGCGGACCGCGTCACTGGCGTACGAGTCGCTGATGGCGAAGAGATCGGTGCGCGTCAAGTTATTTCCAACGCCGACCCCCAGCAAACCTTGTTGTCGCTATTGGGTGCGCGTGAGTTGGATACCGAATTCGTGCGCCGCGTCCGCGACGTTCCGATGGCCGGTACGGCGGCCAAATTACATCTTGCCATCGACGACCTACCGACCTTCGTCGGGGTAGATCCCGAGCAGGCTCGAGGGCGGCTAGTAATCGCGCCCAATATTGATTACGTAGAGCGCGCATCCAATGCCATCAAATATGGAGAATACGCGCCGCAGCCGGTTATCGAAATCACTATACCGTCGCTGCACGATTCGACGCTGGCGCCGCCGGGTAAACATGTGTTGTCGGCCATCGTGCAGTACGCACCGTACACGCTGCGGGCCGGTTGGGGTGCCCATCGAGACGAGTTCGCCGATTGCGTGATTGCGGTCCTGGCGGAATATGCACCGGACCTTCCCGACAAGATTGTTGAACGGCAGTTATTATTGCCCGTGGATATTGAACAACGTTACGGCATGACCGGAGGGCATTGGCATCATGGCGAGTTAGGGCTGGAACGTTTTTGGATGTGGCGCCCGACGCCCGGTGCTGCGCAGTACCAGATGCCGGTCGAAGGTCTGTTTCTATGTGGTGCCGGTTGTCATCCCGGCGGCGGCGTGATGGGGCTCGCGGGCCGCAACGCGGCACGGGCCGTGCTGGCGACGGCGAGGCCATGAGCGACCTATGAACGAACCCCACTATTTACAGCCGCTGTTGCCCACGCCGTTTCATTCGCGTACGCAAGCCGCGTGCTGCACCGCGCTCTGGTCCGGGTGGGCGGGTTATCAAAGCGCTCGCTGTTACACCCATGTCGAATTCGAGTATTTCGCAGCACGGAATCAGGCCACCTTGTTCGATCTGTCGCCGATGATCAAGTACCGCATTGCCGGCAGCGACTCGCTGCCATACTTGAATCGGCTCATGACCCGCGACGTCGGAAAGTTGGCAGTGGGTCGTGTCGCCTACACGGTATGGTGCAACGACGTAGGCAAGGTGTTGGACGACGGCACATTATTTCGATTGGATGACAACGAATACCTACTTTGCGCTCAGGATCGGCATCTGCCGTGGCTGCAGGACTCGGCAATTGGATTCGACTTGGAAGTGGAGGATGTTTCTGAACGTTTTGCGGCGTTAGCTCTGCAAGGACCGACTTCATACGCGATTGTGCAACGCATGGGCTTCGACGACTTGATGTCGCTAAGACCGTTCGGCTGGCGGCGCGTCAAGTATCGCGGCGCTGAACTCATCGTATCGCGGACGGGATTCAGTGGTGATTTGGGTTATGAAATTTGGAGTGCACCGGATCAAGCCGAATCACTATGGGATGATCTTATGGCTGCCGGTGCCGACTTCGGCCTGATGCCAATGGGATCCGATGCGCTGGAACTACTGCGTATCGAAGCGGGCTATCTGCTGCCAAACGCCGATTTTATGCCGGCGGATCACGCGACCCGAGCCAGCCGCGGCCGCTCGCCGTTCGAACTCGGCTTGGGGTGGCTGGTGGATTTCAATAAAGGCCACTTCGTGGGCCGCCGGGCCTTGCAAGCCGAACGGGCGGGTTCGGGACGATACACGTTCGTCGGCTTGGACATTGATGGAAATAAGCCGGCCCACGAGTCGCTGATTTATCATCGGCGCCGTGAACTGATCGGTCACGTCACCTCGGCGATGTGGTCGCCAACCTGCAAACGTAATATCGCGATCGCCGAATTGCAGGCAGGCCGCGAAGCGATGTTGGACGATTTGTGGGTGGAGATATATCTGAAGAAAGAATTGAAGTGGGAGAAGCTCATGGTGCGTTGTCGGGTCGTGCCGCGTCCGTTTTTTGATCCGCCGCGGCGTTTGGCGACGCCGCCGGCAGCCTATTAAATTGGCTGCACCGCAGCATCGGCTTGATCCGCTACTGAGACCACGCTCGGTGGCCTTGGTCGGCGCATCGCAGCGTGTCGGATCGGTCGGTTGGAATCTCATCGAGAATATTCAGCGGTCCGGATTTAGCGGGCCGGTATACGGGGTCAATCCGAAGTACGGCTCGATTTCCGGTGTTCCCTGCTACCCGAACCTCGATGCATTACCCGGCCCGGCCGAACACGTGGTTCTAGGCGTGTCGATGCAACGCGTCGAGGAGCAGTTCGACCGGGCAATCGCACATGATGCGCGGGCGGTCACGATTATTGCGAGTCTGCTTGGCGAAGAGGAAGCGGTTGCGAAAATGCATGAACGCCTCATCGATAAAGCACGGCGTCACGATGTATTGATGGCGGGACCGATGAGCATGGGATTTCACAATTTCGCCGACGGCATTCGTGTGTTCGGATTTGAAACCAGAGCTGACCATCGAGCCGGCGGTGTGGCACTAGTGACTCAATCCGGTTCTGTGATTAACGCGCTGGTGGATTGCGAATCTCGTATCGATTACAACTTGGTCGTATCAACCGGCGTGGACGCCGGAGTCACCCTCGCCGACTACGTCGATTTCGCGGTGAATCTGCCATCGACTCGCGTGCTCGGTGTTTTTATCGAAGCGATTCGTGATGTACAGACGTTCTGCGGTGCATTACGGACCGCCAAGTACCGCGGTATCCCCGTGGTCGTCTTGAAGGTCGGGCGAAGCCAACAGGCGGCGCGATTCGTGACTAGCCACAGTGGCGCGTTGGTTGGGCACGATGGAGCGTATCAGGCATTGTTCGATCGATTTGGCGTGACGCGGGTGCGCTCGCTTGACGAAATGGCCGTCACCTTGATGATGTTCGCCCAACCGTATCAGGTAGTTGACGGTGGTTTGTCGGTTGTGCACGAGTCCGGTGGCGAGCGCGCGCTGATGGCGGACTTGCTGGCCGACATGGATGTGCCGTTCGCACCGATTTCGGAAACAACCCGGCGGCGCTTGGAGGCGAGCTTGGATCCCGGTATGCCGGCCACGAACCCCGTGGACGTATGGGGAACGGGCCAAGATCACGACGCAGTCGTATCGGGTTGTTTGCATGCATTGATGAGCGACGATTCGACGGCCATCGGTGCCATCGTTTCCGACCGCGGCATAGGTGGTCGGGTCTACGAACGTTATGTCGACCTAGCGCACGCTGTAAGCAAGAGTACTGCCAAGCCGATATTTATCGTGTCGTCAAACCAAGGCAGTGGTTTTAGCGACACCGCGATTGCTGCCACCCGGCGCGGCGTGCCGGTATTGGATGGAATGCCCAACTTCGCCGCTGGCGCCAAACATTTGATGAACTATTGTGAATTTGGCGCACGTAATGCGATGCGCATGCCCGTTCTCGCGGAGCCGGTGTTGCAGCGTTGGCAGCGAATGCTGGGGCAGCATTCAGTCATGACTACCCGGGCGTTGGAGTTGCTTAGTGCGTCCGGCCTCGCCGCGGTACCGGCGATTACCGTACAAAACGGTATGCAGGCGGTGCGCGCCGCACAATCTCTCGGACTCCCGGTTGTATTGAAAACGGCGTCTACGAAGGTGAGCCACAAAACCGATAGTGGCGGCGTGTCCGGTCCATTGCACGATATGCACGCGGTACATCAGGCCTATGTCCGCATGGCGCGACAGCACGGCGACTCGATCGCAGTCAGTCCATGGCGTACCGACGTGGTTGCGGAGTTGCTGTTGGGAATGGTTGACGACGAGCAGCTTGGTCCGACTGTCGTCATCGGTGCAGGCGGCATCGACGCCGAGCTATTAGACGATAAAGTCTTCGCGGTGCCACCGTTCGATCGTGACGAAGCGTTACGATTGCTCGACCGATTGCGTTGCCGGCCCCTGCTGAACCCGGGGCGCGGCCGTTCGGGGGCGGATATCGGTGCGCTGTGCCGTTATTTGGCGCGTTTTTCGCAACTCGTCGCGGGCCTGGGCGATGCCATTAAGGAAGTCGATATCAATCCACTCGCCGTAACACCGTACGGTTGCGAAGCACTCGACGCATTAGTGGTGCGCGCGAGCCTGCCGAGTCGACGCCCGCTCACCGATATCGCAATGCCGCGTCAAGGCGCCGTCTAAATATAACTTTCAACACCTTCGGTTCAAGGTAATTGCTATGTTGGTCAATACAAAACAAGTTCAATCGGACGACAATCGAGTCGTCCACCCGTGGGATAACATTCAACGGCTTGGGCACAACAAGCGCACTATAATCGCCCAGTCGGATGGAATCTATGTCCATGATTCGGACGGTAATCGCTTAATTGACGGGCCGGCTGGAATGTGGTGTGTCAATATCGGCCACGGCCGCGAGGAGATGGTCGATGCCGCGGCGGAGCAAATGCGCCGCATGCCGTACTACAGCCCGTGGGGACTTGCCAATGTACCCGCGGCCGAACTGGCAGCTCGGCTTGTAGAGCACACGCCCGGCGATCTCAATCATGTGTTTTACACCACTGGCGGATCCACCGCGGTGGATTCGGCACTGCGCTTCGTAATGTTTTACAACAACTATCTTGGCCGCCCCGATAAGAAACATGTCATCTCGCGGGAGAAGGCGTACCACGGTAGCACCTATTTAGCCGCTTCATGTTCCGGCAAAGAGCGCGACAAGAACTATTTTGATTTTGAACAACAACGCGTTCACCACCTGCCGGCGCCGAATCCTTATCGGCGCCCGGCCGGAATGTCGGTGCAGGCGTTTTGTGACGAGAAAGTGGCCGATCTGGAGAATAAGATTCTGGAGGTCGGTCCCGAGCAAGTTGCAGCGTTTATCGCCGAGCCGGTACTAGCATCCGGTGGCGTGATCGTGCCACCGCCGGGATACCATTATCGTTGCCTGGAAGTGTGCCGGCGCTATGATGTACTGTATATCGCCGATGAAGTAGTAACGGCATTCGGTCGTCTCGGCCACTTTTTCGCTAGTGAAGATGTGTTCGGCATGGTGCCCGATATCATCACCGCTGCTAAAGGCATTACCTCCGGTTATGTGCCATTGGGTGCGGTCTTTATCTCCGATCGGTTGTTGTCGGATTTAAATCTGGAGGCCCGAAAGGCTGCGGTATTTTCTAACGGATTCACGTATTCGGGGCATCCCGTGGCGTGTGCGGCGGCATTGAAGAATATCGAGATCATGGAGCGCGAAGATCTTATGCAGCATGTCCAAGAGATCAGTGGTTATTTCTTGGCACGATTAGGTGAGTTGGAAGAGATTCCGATCGTCGGTAACGTCCGGGGAGCGGGGCTGATGGCGTGCGTTGAGTGTGTAATCAGTCAGGACAGTAAGGACCCGTTGTCGTTGGATTACGAGATCGGCGATCGCATCGACCGACACTGTCAGCGATTAGGGCTAATTGTTCGACCGCTCATCAATATGTGTGTGATGTCTCCGCCGTTAATCATATCGAGATCACAAATCGACGAATTGGTGAATATTCTTCGCCAAGGGATTGCCAATACGATGGAGGATGTTCGACGCGAGGGGTTATGGTCGCCGCCGCCCGAATAGTTCTTTAGTCGCAACCTGCTCATTTCCGGGCGCGAAGACTGAAATTTTTGCCCGCATTGGTTAGTATCAGCGCGGCGTACGGCCCCTAAAGTGGGCCGGATGTCTGTTATTATGGCGTAATTTCTGGGTTTATTGGTCCAGCGTCGAGGATGACATGGCGAAAGGATGATTCAGTCTACGAAATTTGCATCTAATGCGGACATAATGCGTCGCATTATCGCCACGTTGGTAGTTGTATGGACTTTCGGTTTGCCACCGCTATCCGTTGCGGCGAGCGATCTGCCGGAATCGAGCGACGCTGTGATTCTGATCGTTGAAGGGAATATTCGGTCTACGAATGGCGCCGGACGCGCGCAGTTTGACCGCGAGATGTTGAGCCGCTTGGGGTCGCACCATATACATACCAGCACGCCATGGACCGACGGTGTGATCGATTTCGAAGGCGTATTATTTACCGATCTATTGGCGGCAGTCGATGCTCAAGGCACAGCACTGGAGGCCACCGCCCTTAACGATTACACAGTCACGATTGATGTTGCCGATCTGCAAAAATACCCGGTAATCATCGCGATGAGTGCCGACGGAAAGCCGCTCACGCGTCGCGATAAAGGCCCGCTATGGGTGATCTATCCGTTAGACGATCATCCAGACATCGAGCAGACGGGAAAACTGTCGAACATGATCTGGCAACTCAATCGAATCGTTGTGCAATGATCCAGCGTATCCGCGAGCATGTTCTTTATGGCACGCTGACGGTCGTGTTGTTGGCATTTGTTGCTGCGGCTTTTTACGGCGTATATCGGCTTAGCGAATCCCAACAGTCGTTAGGCAAACGGCTCCCCGGCGAAACCTTATGGGCAACTACACAAACGGAAATCGAGCTGCTGCGATTATCGGCGGCATTGTCGTCGTTTGTGCAGGGCGAAACCGATGCCGAGACAGTTGCTCTGCGATTCGATATTTTTTGGAGCCAAGCTGGTTTGCTGGAGAGCGGTGACATCCATAGCTCGATCGCTGCGATGCCGGAGCATGCGGGTACGCTCCAAGCGTTGCGAGACACACTCGATCGCGCCGACAAATTATTGCCCCAGATCGAGGAGGGAGCGATCGATCCGGTCACAGCGGCGCAGGAGATGCGCGCACAATTGGAGGCGCTCACTTCACCGCTGCATACTTTGACTATCGCCGTAGTGCAATCTGACGTGATTGCGAGGTCGGCACGAATCAAAAGCACGCTCGATATTCTACGTGATGTTGCGTGGTTCTTTGTGGCGGCATTGGTTATTGCCGGTGTAATTGGGTTGGGACTCGTCGTCGGACGGCGTAAGTTGCAGCGGGAAGTGCGGGTTCGAAAGCAGGCGGAAAGGGCGTTGCAGGAACGCGATTCACACTTGCGGGATGCAGCACAAATGGCGCATCTCGGTTATTGGAGTTGGGACCATGTGACGGATACCTACCTGAATGTGTCGCAGGAGTACGCGGCGATATTCGGCTATCCCAGCACTGCGGCGTTTCTGGCACGGCAGACGAAACGTAACGACCGCCTTGGTGCGGTCCACGTAGAAGATCGAGAGAGAATTCGGCAAATACTCGCGTCAGCGTCGCCCGCAAGCGGCCGCGTTAGCACTAGCTATCGAATTCTCACCACGGCCAGCCGGGTCCGGCAGGTCCGTGAGATTGCTGAGTATTTTTTCGATAATGGTGGAAGGCTTATCCGTTCGACCGGAACATTGCAGGATGTTACGGAATCGCACCGTGCGGAGGAAGCATTGCGGGAGAGTGAAGAACGTTACCGGCACATGATCGAACACAGCCAAGGGTTGATCTGTATCCACGATATGGATGGCACGATTACGTTGGTAAATTCCGCCGCCGCGCAGGCGCTGGGATTCGAACAAAATGCAATGATTGGTCATTGTCTTGCCGAGTTCATAGCGCCATCGGCGCGGAATGATTTCGGCGAATACCTACAACGCGTCGCGGTGCAGGGTAGTGACTCGGGACTGCTACGGGTGCAAACCTGCGATGGGGAGGAGCGGGTGTGGGCATACAAGAATACAGTCTATAGCCCCACTAACGAACCGCCGCACGTACTGGGGAATGCGCAAGATATTACCAAGTTGGTACAGACGGAGCAGGAGCTGCACTTCGCGTTGCAGGAAGCTGAGCGCGCTAGTAATGCCAAATCGGACTTTTTGGCGCGGATGAGCCATGAACTACGCACCCCGATGAATTCGATCTTGGGATTTGGCCAACTAATCGACTCCGATCCGGAAACGCCACTCGATAGTCGCCATGCCGCGATGATGGATCGTATACTCGATGCCGGCCGGCACTTGTTGGGATTGATTAACGACATATTGGATTTGGCGAAGATCGAGCGCGGTGGTGTCGAGGTTCGAATGGGAATCGTGGACGTATCGGAACTGACGGGAGAATGTATCGAACTCAGTCAGAATGCCGCCGTGCCCTCTAATGTGAAAATAGTCAATCACCTTAAGGAAACCGGTTGCCCATTAGTATGGGCGGATGAGATTCGGCTGAAACAAGTGCTCTTGAATCTGCTGTCCAATGCGGTGAAATATAACGTGCCACAAGGAAACGTTTCGATATCATGGCGGGCGGCTGCCGATAACCGGATCGACATCAATGTCAGCGATACCGGGCCGGGAATCGAGCAAGCGGAACTTGGAAAATTATTTCGGCCGTTTCACCGACTCGGTGCCGAGCGCAGCGGTATCGAGGGGACTGGAATTGGACTGGTCATCGCCAAACGTTTGGCAGAATCGATGAAAGGCAATCTCACTGTGGAAAGTACATCGGAAATTGGCAGTACGTTTACCGTCGAGTTGATGCAGGCGCCCCGTATGACAATTTCCGTTCCCGTTGTGGACGAGCACCGCGCAGATACCGAAATTGCGCGCGGCCGCGAATTGACTGCGCTGCAGTGCGTGATACTCCATATTGAAGATGAGCCTTCTAATCTTTGGTTGATGCAGGAAATAATGGGCCGATATCCGGGTATACAGCTTTTGGACGCGCCAGACGCGCAAAGTGGTTTGCATATTGCGCGCGCGCGCGAACCTGACATCATTCTACTCGATATAAATTTGCCTGATATGAATGGCTTCGAGGTTTTCGAGCGTCTCGCAGCGGATCCACGAACCCACGCGATACCCATTATTGCAGTATCTGCCGACGCTATGCCCGAGCAAGTTGAGCGAGCCATGGATTTAGGCTTTTTCGGGTACATCACCAAGCCGTTCGTAATTGACGAGCTTGTGGCAGTCATCGATCAGGCAAGATTCGCACGGACCGAGGGCGCCGGGCGGCTATCCCGAATGGACGTCAATCGCACTATTCATTGAGCCTGGGTCTGCGATCTCGCAGGAGTTGTCACTGTCGCTCTAGTCGATGAAATAGCAATTTCTTGGTTTTTCTGAGAACAACGATTCGACGTGAGTCCAGCCCGGAAATTTCACGAAGGTAGGCCGCGGTAATAATACTTCTCAATATCCGAAGCGGTTACACCCTATATCAAGGTCCGGCCTACGCATAGTTTGTCCTGTACGGTGTCCCCAGAAAAACCGGGTGTCGTATTAGGTACTACCCCCTTGATCCAATGGTAGTCGGCCCTAAGTAATAATAATTTGTTGGGTGAATTTGTTTTATACAGAGAGTTGTCGTCATGAATATGCCATCAATCCGGACGGCTAGATTAGTTCCGGTGCCGGTCGCAAGATTCCACCATAGTTGGCGTCGCCGGTAATGGAATTGCGCACCAAGGGGTCGTTATGGTTGGGCACCAGCGTAGTATTGATGCTGGTTTTTGTTAATTCATTTTCGATTTGGGCATACCTCTATCGCGTCGTCGCGTTAAGGTACTTGGTAATACTGCCGTTTGTAATTACCGCAGGTTGTATTATCGCATTGCTGCTGAAGCGATCATCGGTGCCCCAACCGCGCGAGATTGCGTGGGTCGCTGCGGCGGTTGTGGTAGCGGCGATTGGATTATTGTTACCCGACGCGCAAGTGCTGGCGAAACGAATCCATATCCCCGAATACATCATATTGGCACTAGTCGTCCGCAAGGCGCTGTCATTCCATGTAAACGGTTACGCCTTGTTGTTGTGGACCGGACTTATCGGTGGCGTACTCGGCGTGCATGACGAGTTGCTGCAGGGACTACACCCGCAACGGTATTATGGTTTAAGGGATATGACAGTAAACGTATTTGGAGTTGCAAGCGGTACGATGCTGGGTCACGGGTTGCGTTTATTCGAGAGTCAGCCGCGTAACGGGACATCCGATGTTTGGAATCGCGGCATTGTGACTGGCGTGCTCGTGTTTACTGTTGCGATTCTTGTTTTGGTGCTGAGCATTGGTAGCTATCGCGGAGAATCGACTCCCGGTTGGACGATAGTGCCCATCATTGTGGCGGCGATAGTCTGGAATGTTACCGTTCAGTCGCAGAATGTAGAAGAGCTGCGCTCGGTCACCGGTAGTTTTTTTGGATTCGCAGCTGCCACTGCAGCGGTCCCGTTCTTCAGTTGGACATTAAAGTTGACGATCCAATAACCGTAACGCATATTTAAAGCGCGTAGTGATCTCGGTTGAGCCCGACTCGAAGTGTTCGCAGGCAAATTGTCAGCTCGGCTCAAATCCGTCGTAAGATTATTAGGAGTTGTAGGCCATGCTCGAGATTTGGGGACGGCGTAATTCCAGTAACGTCATTCCGGTGATGTGGGCCGTTGGTGAATTGGGATTAGAACATAAACGCTATGATGTTGGCGGTTCGTTTGGCGGATTAGATGTCGATGCGTTCAGGGCGCTAAATCCGAACCGTAAAGTGCCAACCATTAATGACGACGGATTCGTGATGTGGGAGTCCAATGCAATCATCCGCTATTTGTGCGCACGCTATGGCGATGGCTCGCTAGCGCCCCACCGCGCCGACCGGCGTGCGATCGCCGATCAGTGGATGGAGTGGCACAAGACGACATCTTACCCTGACTATATCAGTTTGTTTTGGGCGATTATTCGAACGGAACCCGCACATCGCGACGCAACGAAAATCGAACGCTTAACTGGGTCGTTGGCCAATTCTTTGATGGTCCTCGAGGCACAGTTGGAAAGCAATGCTTACGTGGCGGGCGATGAGTTGACGATGGCGGATATTTCTATTGGTCCGGCGATATACCGGTACTTTACATTGGATATCCAGCGGCCTGAGTTACCCAATCTGACAGCGTGGTACGAACGCCTAAAACGGCGGCCCGCATTTCAGCAACACGCAATGGTGCCGTTTGGTAGGAATCCGGCCGAGTGGTATGTGTTGGAGCGAGGGGCATAACGTATACGATACTTGTTCGGTCGATTTAGTCGATGCGCATCCAATCGGCAAAGTCACCGAATCGTTTCCATGCCCACCAGTCGTCCATGTGTTTGTCTAGGACAGCATCTATTTCAGAAGCTTTCATAGGAGCAGTTTTTTCGAACAACACGTGCCCTTCCGGCGAGAACAAGATGTGTTTCGGAATCGTCATTGAGGTCAGATCCGCGGCCAGTACGTGTGCCGGGTCGAGCCGGAACCGGCTGGCCCATCTCGCCGCCGTTTGCTGTGTGGCCGGATCGCCCAATCCACCCATGTCGCTGGTCATGACGGTCAAGAAAACGACGGCATCACCATCGAGCGAACTCTCGACTTGTTTGATGGCCTGGGTTTGGGGTGTGCAGGGCCCACACCAGGGTGCGGCGGAGTCCGACCAGATGAATTGGCCCGCGAAGTCTTCGAGGGACACCGTCTCTCCATTCGCGTTGCTGCGGGCAATTTTGCCGCGCATATCGTAGTAAGAGGTGTCGGTCATGTTTCCAATCGCAGAAGGCGGTTCGGCCTCGGCCAAACATCCTGATTGGAATACGCACGCGAGTACAGCGAAGAAACATGCCGCAAGTCGTCGCCGTGGTGGGAACGGGACTAGCGGGTACCACAATGTAGCACTACGATTCGATAGACGTGTTGCATCGCTCATGGGAGATAATAGTAGCATCGAATCGGCGACCCGGATTCGGGCGGTTGCCATTGATCAAGACGTCCTGACCTAACCTGTCATATGTACCACGCTACGATGTATGACTACCGCCGCTCCGTGCCGAGCTATTGGGAGGATACGACTGAGTCGGATAATGACGAATATCGACCGCTAGCCGGTGATGAGATCTGCGATGTCGCTGTTATCGGCGGTGGCTTTACTGGGCTATCGTGCGCACTACATTTGGCGCGGGATTTTGAGATCGATGTGCGCGTACTGGAGGCCGGGTCGATGGGTTGGGGTGCATCGGGCCGAAACGGCGGGTTTTGTTGCATGCCCGCCACAAAGCTATCGGTTGAGCAATTGATTCATCGGGTTGGCCTTGAGGAGACCCAGAAGTTTTATCGAATGCAACTCGATGGAATGCATTTGGTGCGGTCATTGGGGGCAGATGAAAACATCGATTTTGATCTGCAAGGCGATGGTAACCTCGAAGTGGCACATCATCCTTCACGCTTTGCTGGGTTAACGACTCACGCAGAAACATTGACGCGCTTGTTCGGTATTCGCACTCGCGTTTACTCGAGGGAGGAATTTGCGGAAACGCATCACGATTCTACCGAACAGTTCGGTGGGATGCACATGGACGCGGGATTTGCGCTGCATCCATTAAGGTTCGCAAAGGGTTTGGCGCGGGCGGCCGCCGGTCGTGGTGCGGTGCTACACTCGCACAGCTTGGTGCGAAGGTGGGAGCGGGAGAGCGGAGAACATCGATTAGTGACTGCGCGTGGCACCTTAAGGGCGCGGCGCGTAGTGGTTGCGACGAATGGTTTTACGCAAGAGGGATTGCACTCTGAATTCGATCGTATGCTGATACCGGCCATTTCTAATATTGTTACCACGAGGCCGCTGACGGTCGAGGAGTTGGCTCGGCATCGCTGGCAGACACAGAATCCGATATGTAATACCCGCACATTGTTATTCTATTATCGTTTGTTGCCGGACAATTCGTTTCTGTTCGGCGCTCGCGGGGATATCACGGGTTCTCCGCAGGCCGGTGAGCGGATGCGGGCCTGGATGACCCAGCGCTTAGGAGAAGTATTTCCCGGTTGGCGTGACGTTCCTATTTCTCATTTCTGGCGTGGTTTAGTCTGTGTCACCCGAAAGTTGGCTCCATCGGTGGGACGGCTCGAAGACGATCCGAGCGTTTGGTACGGATTCGGTTATCATGCCAATGGAGTAAATACGGCGCCGTGGGTGGGAATGAAGCTCGCGCAGGAGATCGCCGGTCACAGCGGCGACTCGATGGAAATCCCCGCTATTATGAAAGGTCTTGCGCCGCGGTTTCCGTTCGCGTGGATGCGGCGTTACGCGCTGGGTTGTGCATACCTATATTATCGTTGGCAAGACGCCCGAGGCTAGCATCACACTTGACGGTTGGTCGGCGGCAACTGAATGAGTAGAGATAGAGACGACACGGTGGATGAACTCTCGCGTTTTCTAATCGAGTATCCCGATACGCAATATATCGATGCAATATTCGTTGATTTGTGTGGTATCGTGCGCGGCAAGCGCATCCCGCGTGAGGAAAGTGGCAAGATCTATCATCGTGGGGTGCAGATACCCCATTCTGTCTATCTGCTCGATGTTACCGGTTACAACGCGGATCCGTGTGGTCGTGGTTTTGGCGATGGCGACCCCGATGGTGTCGGGGTGCCTGTGCCGGGAACATTGACTGCTGTGCCCTGGGCGCAACAACCGACCGGGCAAGTGTTAATGACTTTAGCAAATGGCGATGGCTCACCGTCGATAGTCGACCCGCGCAACGTCGCGGAGCGGGCGGTGCATCGGTTTGCTCAACTCGGTCTTGAGCCGGTTATCGCTTTCGAGTTGGAGTTCTACCTGTTGGACCCGGAGCGTGACGACAACAACCGGCCGCAAGCACCTGTTTCCCCGATTACGAACCAGCGCGATGCGGCGACGCAAGTTTACAGTATTAGTGAACTTGATGCCCGCGCCGCTTTTTTGGATGATGTCGTGGCCTCCTGCAAAACCTTGGGTGTGCCCGCGTCTGTCGCCACCGCAGAGTTCGCACCGGCGCAGTACGAGATCAATTTACATCATGTCGAGTCGCCGTTGGCTGCAGCGGACCATTGTGCACTGCTACGTCACGCGATTAAGTCGATCGCGACGCGCCATGGTCTCGGGGCGACGTTTATGGCGAAACCATTCAGTGCCCTAACCGGAAACGGCATGCACCTGCATCTGAGTTTGGTAGATGCCAGCGGCCGCAATGTTTTCGATGATGGTACGGAGACCGGCAGCGAGCAATTGCATTATGCAATCGGTGGCCTGCAAGCCGCGATGGCGGAATCGCTCGCAGTCTTCGCGCCAAATGTAAATGCGTTTCGGCGTTTCGCGCCGAATTTGTATGTACCCGTCACCAAAGACTGGGGAGTTAACAATCGTTCGGTTGCATTCCGTATCCCCGCCGGACCAAGCAACGCACGCCGAATCGAACACCGTGTTGCGGGCGCCGACGCGAATCCGTATTTAGTTTTGGCAGCAATTCTTGCGGGCGTACATCACGGCTTGACTAATCGACTCGATCCCGGCGCGCCGGCCATCGGCAATGCGTGTGCTCAGACCGACGCGGATTTACCGTTACAATGGCACGAAGCGTTGCGACGGCTCGAACAAGGGACGATTTTGAACGACTACATTGGCCGGGATTATCTCGAGATTTACGGCGCCGCCAAAAAGGCTGAGATGGACAGATTTTTCCAGTATGTTTCCGCGCGCGAGTTCGATTGGTATCTTTGATAAGAATCGATCGGAGTCATCTGTATGGCGATGAGTGCGGCGAATTTAGCCGCTATCTACCCGCTAACATTAATTCGTATTTCGTGTTAGCCATGAGGATCCTCATGAAAAACGTATGACGTCGAGTAATCGCTGAATTCAAAATAAACTTTTTTCTCATCACCGTCGGCTTTGCCGTTCAAGTTTTCGTCCAATACTCCATATCCATAGCGATACGGGCGTTGTCTATCGTCGCTGGTGCCGACGGCCGTGGACAATTTATCGATTTGTAAGAATCGTTTCACGAGTTTGTCACCGGCATAAATCTCCAGCAGGCCGTTGGTGCCGGTCCAGTTTTGCACCGCACGACCAAATTTGTTCTGAGTTTCTTGAGTGCACGCGGTCAATGCTGTTACCAAAGCCAATGCCAAGGTTAATGAGAATCGCTGTTTCATAATTAATAATCCTCTGGGATGGCACACAGGGCTCGTATTCGGGCCCGATTTCAAGCGCTCGGATGACTTTATCCTATAGGATCGATTTTGGGATATTAAACATTTATTCAAATATATTGAATGATTGTATAATATGTTTTCAGTCATCGAAATGGTAAGGAGGATGCCGTCGTGAACCTCGAATTTGGACCGATTAACAATGCTTTGCAATCCGCGCCGAATACCGCCAGAGACTCGGCTACGGTACGGCGCCAACAATTGATTGATGCGACAATTCGAACGATTGCGGAATTCGGACTATCGCGGACGACGGTGGCCCGCGTGACTGAGACGGCCGCATTGTCGCCGGGAATTGTCAATTTTTACTTCAAGAGCAAGGACGCGCTGTTGGTGGCGACGTTGCGATTCCTCGTGCAGGAGTTTGAGTCGACGTTGTACCCCGCTATCGATTCTGTGCGGGGTGATGTCGAAGCCGCCTTGCTAGCGGTCATCGAGCGCTGGTTCGATCCTGTATTGGCGGATCCACGCAAGGTCGTGGTCCGGTATGCATTTTGGAGCGAATCCCAGACGCGAAAGGAATATTTGGAATTGTGCGGTGATTCCGATGCCGCGTTTGGTGCGACAGTAGCGGAGTTATTCGCACGACTGGCGGCCGCCCCCGAGTTTGCTCATGTAAATGCCGAAGCCGCGGCGCGCGGTTTCGAAGGATTGCTAGATGGGTACTGGCAGCAGTTGATTATCGACGGCAACAATTTTGATCGTGACGTCGCCATGTCCACAAGCCGGGACTATCTTCAAAACGTGTTCCCAGGTCGATTCATCACCCTTGACGCAATAGAACTGGCGGAGCCTGAACAGATCGCACGTACGCTTCCTGCATGGATTTATCAAAATCAAGAGTTATTTGAACTGGAGCGTGACACATTGTTCGCAACGGCTTGGCAGATCGCAGGCCATATAAGCGAGGTGCCTAGTTGCGGCGACTACGTCACGCTCGAGCTACACCACCGCCGCGCTTTTGTGGTACGTGATGAACAAGGCAAGTTGCGGGCGTTCCATAATTCCTGCCGGCACCGGGGCCACGCCGTGGTGGCTGGTAATAGGGGCCACTGCGATAAATTTCTGCAGTGCCAGTATCACGGTTGGGCCTACCATTTCGATGGTCGGCTACGCGCAGTACCGGCAGAAAAATCCTTTCCCGGTATCGACAGGAATCAGATCGGACTACCGGAACTCGAGTTGGAAGTCTTTTTGGGATTCATATTTATACGTTTTGAATCCGACGGGCCAAGTGTCGCGGAGCGTATGGCACCTTATCGTAACGAAATGGCTGCGTATAAATTTGAGCAGATGACGGCAATCGACGGCTTATGGAACGTCGAGCTGGATATCGATTGGAAAAACGTCATGGATAATTACCTTGAGGATTATCACTTTCCGATCGGTCATCCCGGGTTGTATGGGCTCATGAACGCGGAGTACTCGCGCGATGTGTGCCCGCAAGGTGTATCGCGACTGAGTCATAGTTTGCGGGATATTCCGGCCGGTGGTTGGAGCGAGCGTATGTATCATCGGTTGTTGCCGGTGCGTGACGATTTACCTGAAGAGTTACGCCGCCGCTGGAGTTATTTCACGCTGTTTCCTAATGTGACGTTCGATGTGTACCCGGATCGCATGGACTACTTCGAAATGTTGCCGCTAGCCCCCGGGCGTTGTCGGTTACGTGGGCGGTCCTACGCGTTGGCAGACTCACGCCGTGAAATGCGAGCGGCGCGATATTTAAATCGACGAATAAACCAGTCCGTGCAAAGAGAAGACGAAAAACTTACAGAATCGGTGCAGAAAGGCTTGGCGTCAGGTGGCTATCACAGCGGCTTACTGTCGGAAATGGAAGTCGTGGTCAAAGGCTTTCACGATTGGTTGCGGCGTGAGTTGCCGATAGTCGGCAACCATGAGCCGCCACCCCCGGGTGGTGCGATGCATACACGTCGACGCCTGATTGCCGGAGTGTAGGACTCGGCCGTCAATTGGCGGCGCACCGTATCAATATACTGCCCGTAGTTATGAACTTCAACGAATTCACCGATAAGGTCTTCTCTGGGCGGTTCTCTCGACGGCAAATGCTACAGATGTTGGGTGCAGTGGGCATTGGTGTGGCGGCGGCGCCGATGCGCAATACTGCATCGGCGATGGAACAAGCGACGTACTATACCTGGGCTGGATACGACGACGACAAACTGTTTAGGCCCTACATGAATATACATAGGGCTGCCCCCAATTGCGCGACTTCTGGAGAATCCGAAGAAGCGCTGCAAATGATGCGCGCCGGATATGTGGTGGACGTTTCGCATCCGTGCGATTCGAGTTTCCCACGCTGGGTACAATCGGGCTTATTCCAACCCATATATGTGTCGCGATTGGAGCACTGGCCGAACGTCGTTAGTAAACTGAAAGAATTCCACGGGGCTCAGCAAGACGGCAAGCAGTGGTTTGCACCGATGGAATGGGGTCAAACGTCAATTACTTACCGTAAAGATTTGGTGGAGCTGCCGGGTGGTGAGGAATCCTCGCAAATACATAATTGAAGAATTCGGCTACTGGCACTGCAACGCGAGGTCGTTCGATGACGTACGATCGGAGCGTCTCGCCGAATTGGGACTAACCCGCAACCCGGCCGATACGTTGGACCCGAGCCATTTTCTAGTACCGCAGACTCACGAACTTGAGACACGAACGAACGCGGATTTCGCCGAAATTACCGCGGGTTTTTAATTCTGCCTCATACCCGCAACTTCCCTGTAGAACTGGTAAGATTCACAAACTAACTACAATACCGCTGCGCTACTGACGGCGGAAAAATGCATTTAGGCATAGGAGGATGCGATGGGTGAAATGGTGAATTTCAACACGCCTGGGGATATGTCGGTTTCTGGCTACTTGGCCCGTGCCGGCGACGATACGGCGCCGGGCGGAATCGTATTGCAGGAGTGGTGGGGCCTGAACGATCAAATTAAGGCCACCGCAGACCGGTTTGCCGCCGCCGGGTTTACTGCGCTTGCGCCTGATCTATTTGCCGGACGCGTGACTGAAGACGCCGACGAGGCGGGGCATATGATGAACGGCCTGGACTGGGTTGGCGCCACAAACCAAGATATCTGCGGTGCCGCAAATTATTTAAAACAATCAATGGACCAGGTCGGTGTCGTAGGATTTTGCATGGGTGGTGCGTTAACCGTAATTGCCAGTGCCAAACTTGCACAGATTGATACCGCGGTATGCTTCTACGGTATACCACCGCGAGACCATGCCGACCCGGCCGGGATTAGTCTGCCGTTTCAGGCTCATTTCGCAAATCAGGACGATTGGTGCACGCCGACTGCGGTCGATGAGTTCGAGCAGAGCCTACAATCGGGTGGTGTTAGCCATGAGCTATACCGTTATGACGCCCAGCACGGGTTTTTCAATAACCAACGCCCCGAAGTGTACGATGACGCGGCCGCGACGCTGTCGTGGCGCCGCACCGTCGATTTTTTTAATGCAAATTTGGGTGCATGAATTATCCGGGCTAGGGACTATGCGTCGTTCGTTGGTCGGGTAGGCTCAGATGGATCGGACCGAGTGGATTCGCACCACCTGCCCGCGTGATTGTTACGACGGATGTGGGATTCTTGTCGAGCGCCGTGATGGCACGATACATCGCGTATTGGGTGATCCGGATCATCCAGTCAGTCGCGGTGCGTTGTGCAGTAAATGCGCGCTAGCCTATAACGGCGCATGGCGTGATATCGAACAGCGATTAACAACTCCGCTGCGCCGCGTGGGCGCAAAGGGTAATGGCGACTTTGTACCGATAAGCTGGGAAGCGGCGCTTGAGGAGATCAGTAATCGATTGCAGCCTATCGTTACCGATAACGCTGGTGAAACGATATTACACGCCCATTACACCGGAACCTGTTCATTGCTGGCAGGGGAGTTTCCGTTGCGTTTTTTCAACCGCTTAGGTGCAACCGAGGTCGACCCAGATACGATTTGCAACAACGCGGGACATGTCGCGTTGGGCTACGTGTATGGTTCGTCAACCAGGGGTTTTGATCCACGGAGCATCGGCGAAAGTCACTGTCTAATTATATGGGGGGCCAATCCGTCGGCATGTGCGCCACATGTTCACAAATACTGGCTCGAAGATCGCGCCAATCAATTAATCGTGATCGATCCGGTGCGCCACGCCACTGCAGAGTGCGCGGATATGCATTTACAACTGGCACCCGGTAGCGACGCAGCGATTGCGTTTGCGATGATGCACGTGATCGAGCGCGACGGGCTGTGCGACGACGAATTTATTGCAGCCCACACGTTTGGGTGGCAGCAATTACGCGCCGAGATAGCAGTCTGCACTCCAAGTTGGGCAGAGCGGCAAAGCGGCGTGCCGGCTGCCCTCGTCGAACAAGCTGCGCATTGTTATGGGCGCGGGCCGTCATTGTTGTGGTTGGGTCAAGGCTTACAACGTCAGCGCCTTGGCGGCAACATTATGCGTGCCTGTGCGATGTTGCCCGCTATTACCGGAAACATTGGCAAGCGCGGCGCGGGTATTGGCTACTTAAACGGTGGCGCATCGCGCGCTATCGATTCCAATTATCTGACCGCGCCGCATTTACGCCGAGACCTCGAGCGAACGATTAGTCATATGGATCTAGCGGATGCACTGGCGGACCGCGAGCGCAGTCGGGCGTTTTTCTGCTGGAATATGAACATAGCTGGTTCGGCACCGCGTCAAGCGACGCTACGGGATGCGTTGCGTCGCGAGGATTTATTTTGTGTAGTAATCGATTTGTTTCAAACCGACACGGCCGATTTCGCCGATATCGTGTTACCCGCCGCGAGTTTTTTGGAATTCGACGACTTGGTGGTGCCGTATTTTTTCTTGCAGCTTGCCGCACAGGTGAAAGCCGAAAATGCCCCGGGAGATGCATTGCCGAATCCGGAGATATTCCGGCGGTTGGCACGGGCAATGGAGTTTAACGAGCCGGAATTGATGACCAGCGACGAAGAGATGCTGGATACGTTGTTGCAGAGGTGCGAGTTGGATGTCAATTGGCAGCAGTTGTCGGCATGTGGGTTTATCGAACCCTGGGACGAGCCAGTGGTGCAATTCGAAGACCTGCGATTTCCGACACCGTCCGGAAAGATCGAAATCGCGTCGGCGCGCGCGGTTGCCGACGGACATCCATCGGTGCCGACGCCCACCGTGGAAGCAATGCCTGAACAGGGCTTCCGTCTGTTATCTCCGGCCAGCCCGTGGCAGATGAACGGCAGTTATGGCAACGACGCACATATTCGTCGCCAACTTGGAACGACGTCGGTCAGCATTCATCCGGGTGACGCCCAACGGCTTGGAGTCACAACCGGTGACTCGGTTGTGTTGACGAACTCGGAGGGTCGCTTGCAGGCGCAAGCGGTAGTGGATGCCATCATTCCCGTGGGCGTGGTGTTAAGCCATAAGGGTCGTTGGCCTAAGCTTGAGAATCATGGCACGAATGTCAATCTGTTGAATCCCGGTACGCGTACGGATATGGGCGATAGCTCCGCGGTACATAGTATTGTGGTTAACATCGAGCGATTACCTACACCACGATCGGATGCGTAGGCCGGTTAGAGCGAATGCGAAAATCGGCAATTGGCCACCCGACCACTTTGGATAGAGCGAAACGTGCCATTCAAATTATCGGAGCTAGTAAGACCGCGGAAGCCCCAGTACATGTTCGCCAATGAACGATAGGATAAGGTTCGATGAGATTGGAGCCACTTGATATAATCGGGTTTCGCGAAACTTGCGTTCGATGTCGTACTCTGTCGCAAATCCGTATCCGCCGTGGGTTTGCACCGCTGCGTTAGCGGCTTCCCACGACGCATCGGCGGCAAGCAGTTTCGCCATATTGGCTTCGGCGCCGCAAGTTTGTTCCGAATCGAACAGCTCGGCCGCGCGAAAGCGCATGAGATCCGCGGCGCGGATATTGATATAGGCTTTCGAAATGGGGAACTGAATGCCTTGGTTTTGGCCGATCGGTCGGTCGAAAATTACCCGCTCTTGGGCGTAGCGCGTAGCGCGCTCAACAAACCAATCCCCATCACCAATACATTCAGCCGCGATGAGAATACGCTCGGCGTTCATGCCATCGAGAATGTAGCGAAATCCTCGACCTTCCTCGCCGATGAGATTCTTAGCAGGAATCTCCAGGTCATCGAAGAACACCTGATTAGTTGAGTGATTCATCATCGTGTCGATGGGATTCACGGCAAATCTATTTGGATCGGCATCGCGCAAATCAACAAGGAAAACGGATAGTCCCTCGGATCGTTTCTTAATTTTATCAATCGGTGTGGTGCGTGCGAGTAGCAGCATCATGTCGGATTGCAATACCCTCGACGTGAAAACCTTTTGTCCTTTGATCACATAGTGTTCGCCCTTGCGGGTCGCCCTGGTTTTGAGTCGGGTCGTGTCGGAACCGGTGGAAGGCTCAGTCACGCCGAAAGCTTGCAGCCGTAGCTCACCACTTGCAATTTGCGGCAGATAGCGATCCTTTTGTTCTGCGGAGCCGTGCCGTAACACGGTACCCATTGTATACATCTGTGCGTGACAGGCTCCGGCATTGCCGCCCGATCGGTTGATTTCTTCCAAAATGACCGACGCCTCGGTAATACCTAATCCCGAACCGCCATA
>JAOTWM010000236.1 GCA_029862885.1 Gammaproteobacteria bacterium | reverse complement strand
TGAGGCCGATAGTCGGGCCACGCTGGCGCTGACGGAAAAATGCAGCACGGATCTGGGCCGAATCATCCTTGAGGCTGAAATAGAGGTGGCCGGAGGCGGGTTTGGCGAGGTTTGAGATCTCTCCCTCAATCCAGAGGCGCGTGAGACCTTGCTCGAGCAGCGTCTTGACCTGGCGGTTGAGCTGGCTGACCGTGATCGCGCTTGTGATAGCGTCCGCTTGACCCGAATCTTCCATGCTCGCCATTATAACGAACGCCGCAAAGCTTTTGCCGATATTCTCATGGGCGTACAATTGATCGTTTAACTTCATCCAAGGAACTGATCACACCATGCGAATCGCCAAGCAAGCCCTGACCTTTGATGATGTTCTACTGCAACCGGGTTATTCGTCGGTGCTGCCCCACGAAGTGGATCTGAGTACGCAGCTGACGCGCGGAATAAGACTCAATATCCCTATTGTGTCTGCAGCGATGGACACCGTGACCGAGGCCCGGCTGGCGATTGCGCTGGCGCAGGAAGGGGGCATCGGCATCGTCCATAAGAATATGCCGATCGAGGCGCAAGCCCGTGAAGTCTTGCAGGTCAAGAAGTTTGAGAGCGGCATCGTCCGCAGGCCAATTACCGTTCCTCCGGATATGACGATTCGGGAGGTTATCGACCTTACGCATTCGATGGGTATTTCAGGTGTGCCCGTCGTCGACGGCAAGAAGACGGTCGGCATCGTTACGGGCCGTGATTTGCGTTTCGAGACTCGCATGGACGTACCGGTTTCAGAGGTTATGACGCCGAAGGCGCGACTCGTCACCGTAGCTGAGGGAGCCAGTGACGATGAGGTCAAATCGCTGCTGCACCAGCATCGCATTGAGAAAGTCCTGGTCGTCAATGATGACTTTGAGCTTAGAGGCATGATTACCGCAAAGGACTTCCAGAAGGCCAAAGACTTCCCACAGGCCTGCAAAGACAGTAGCGGCGCGCTGCGCGTCGGTGCAGCTGTCGGCACAGGCTACGACACCGATGATCGTGTAGAGGCGTTGGTCGAGGCTGGTGTTGATGTGATTATCGTCGACACGGCTCACGGCTTCTCGAAAGGTGTCATCGAACGTGTGCGCAAGATTAAGGACGCGTATTCGGACATACAGGTGATCGGTGGCAATATCGTGACAGGCGAGGCGGCCGAGATGCTCGTCAAAGCGGGTGCTGATGGCGTGAAAGTCGGCGTTGGTCCCGGATCAATCTGCACGACCAGAATCGTCGCCGGGGTTGGAGTACCGCAGATATCGGCTGTCGGCGACGTCGCAGCATCGTTAAAGAACACTGATGTACCATTTATCGCCGATGGCGGCATTCGCTACTCGGGGGACATTGCCAAGGCGTTGGTCGCCGGTGCGCACACAGTCATGATCGGCGGATTGTTCGCAGGCACCGAGGAATCGCCCGGGGAGGTCGAGCTGTATCAGGGGCGCTCGTACAAAGCGTATCGAGGCATGGGATCCATCGGTGCCATGGGACTGTCGCACGGCTCGTCCGATCGCTATTTTCAGGATGCCACCGAAGAACTCGAAAAACTCGTGCCTGAAGGAGTCGAAGGCCGCGTTCCTTACAAAGGCAGTCTCGTTGCGATCATGCATCAGTTGATCGGCGGCGTGCGCGCGGCAATGGGCTACACCGGTAGCAGCACGATTGAAGAAATGCGTACCCGGCCGCAGTTCGTGCAGATAACGGGCGCGGGAATGAAAGAGAGTCATGTGCATGACGTGACAATCACCAAAGAACCGCCTAACTACCGCTCCAACGGATAAAGACCACACGATGAGCCAGGCCGCAGAGCGTCGAGATACACAGCACCCAGATATCCATGCCCACCGACTGCTGATCGTCGATTTTGGCAGCCAGTACACGCAGTTGATCGCTCGCCGTGTGCGCGAATGCGGCGTCTACTGCGAAATTCATCCCTGGGATATATCTGACGACGATATTCGCAGTTTCGCGCCGTCGGGTGTCGTGCTGTCCGGTGGCCCCGAGTCGGTTAACCTCGATGATCCGCCCCGTGTATCCCACGCTGTTTTCGATCTCGGCGTACCTGTGCTCGGTATCTGCTACGGCATGCAAACGATGGCTGCGGAACTTGGCGGCCAAGTCGAAGCGTCTTCGCACCGCGAATTCGGCTATGCAGAAATTGCACCGGGTGATTCCGGCCTGTTTGGTGGCTTTAGCGATGCGGAAAGCGGCACGCCGATGCTCAAAGTGTGGATGAGCCATGGCGACCGTGTCGAGGCTGTACCACCCGGGTTCACAATCTCTGCGGACAGTCCGAATTCACCGATCGCTGCGATGGAAGACACTGATCGTAATTTCTATGGTGTGCAATTTCATCCCGAGGTGACGCACACACTGCACGGTGACGCCATCATGCGGCGTTTTGTTCGCGAGATTTGCGGTTGCCCCGGTGACTGGACGCCCGGCAACATTGTTGCCGACGCGATAGCACACGTTCGTGAGCTGGTTGGTGACGGTAAAGTTTTGCTGGGCCTTTCGGGCGGCGTCGATTCGTCGGTAGTGGCTGCATTGCTGCATGAGGCGATTGGCGACCAACTGGTTTGCGTGTTTGTCGATCACGGCTTGTTGCGCCTTAACGAAGGCGACCAGGTCATGGAGACCTTCGCCGAGCATATGCACATCAATGTCATTCGTGTGAATGCTGCCGATCAGTTTTTCGATGCACTCAAAGGCGAGTCTGATCCGGAGAAGAAACGCAAAATCATCGGTGGTAACTTCATCGAGCTGTTTGACGAAGAGGCGCACAAGCTCGAGAGCATCGAGTGGCTCGCGCAGGGCACTATCTACCCGGATGTTATCGAGTCGGCAGGAAGCAAGACCGGCAAAGCACATGTCATCAAGTCGCATCACAACGTCGGTGGTTTACCCGATGACATGCGCATGTCGCTTATCGAACCGCTGCGCGAGCTATTCAAGGATGAGGTTCGCAAGATAGGCCTCGAACTCGGCTTGCCGCGAGAAATGGTTTTTCGGCATCCGTTTCCTGGGCCGGGGCTCGGGGTTCGTGTGCTCGGTGAAGTCAAACGGGACTACGTCGAGAAATTGCAGTTGGCTGACAACATTTTCATTGAAGAGCTCCACAAGCAGGACCTTTACAATGACGTCAGCCAGGCGTTCGCTGTGTTCTTGCCGGTGAAGTCGGTTGGCGTCATGGGGGATGGCCGGCGATACGATTACGTAGTGGCATTGCGGGCGGTCGAAACCATAGACTTCATGACGGCGCGGTGGGCGAGGTTACCGTATGACTTCCTCGAGCATGTGTCGCTGCGCATCATTAATGAAGTGGATGGCATTTCGCGCGTGACCTACGACATCTCAGGCAAGCCTCCGTCGACCATCGAGTGGGAATAAAAAGTAGAAGTATGAAGAATCATTTTGTGGCAAAAATGTTTTTGATAGGATTGTTAGGTGTCTTGTCGCTGCTTCTTAGTAATTTTCAAAATGTCATAGAACTACCTCAGGAAATAACGTCTCAATACAATAGTACGCAAATAAAGCTCCTTCTGTTAATTAACCCTTTAGTACTTTTGTTTATATCAGTATTGGTCGGGAATTTATTTTTCAGAAAGGTGGGACTTGAAGTTCCGATACTTTCCTCAAAATTTAATCGACAGAGAATTCAACCTCTAATCAGAGACTTTCTGAAAGTTGGTGTTTTGAGCGGAATGGTGTTGGGCGTAATTATTATACTAATTGCCGGGGTTAGCGAGAAAGTGACTGGCAGCAATGTAGTTAACTCTCCATTAAGTTCTGATTTAAACCTAATCACTAGATTGATGTATGGAGGCGTAACAGAAGAAATCATCATGCGTTTTGGTTTGATGACATTTCTTGTTTGGATAATAGTTAGAATAAGTAAATCTAAATCGAATCTGGTTTTTGTCTCCGCTATATTAATTTCTTCGTTATTGTTTGCCCTGGGACACTTACCAATAGTTTACTCAACTGCCGAGGTTGTCTCTTTTGGTTTAGTTGCTTACGTACTTATAGGTAATTCAGTTGGTGGACTTGTGTATGGGTATTTATATTGGAAAAAGGGACTCGAGTGTTCAATGATTTCCCACATGTCGACTCATATTACATTTGTCGTTGCTAATTTTTTCTTGTAAGCATGTTGTTATTACAAGATATGGTTCGGTGTTAAATAAAACGATGAACATCAGGGTAGAGTCAGCTACAAAGTATTTAGAAAACCCTTTAGAGACAAGGGTTACAGCGTGTGCAGTCATTGAGCGGGAATAAATGAGCGCACACGATGCTGCATTCATGCAGGTTGCGCTCGAGCAGGCGGCTGATTCTGCCAAAGCTGGTGAAATACCGGTTGGTGCAGTCGTTGTTGTCAGTGGTGAGATTGTAGCGACAGGCCAGAACCGTTCGATCCGTGATTCCGACCCGAGTGCACATGCGGAGGTGGTGGCGCTCAGAGCTGCCGGCGGCACTTTGTCCAATTACCGGCTGACGGACGCGACCTTGTACGTGACGCTCGAGCCGTGCGCGATGTGCATCGGTGCGATTGTGCAGGCGAGGGTAGCGCGAGTCGTATTTGGTGCTTATGACGCAAAGGCGGGGGCGGCTGGAAGTGTCATCGACTTAAGCGACAGTCCGGCCTTTAATCATCGCTTCGAGGTTTTGGGTGGCGTGTTGGCTGAGGAGTGCGGCGCCGTTCTCAAAGAGTTCTTCGGCGAGCGTCGTTCGTAGGAGCACGTCGCTTCCCTGACGGGCCGGCTTACGTCGAGGTTTCTTCAAGCGATATTTCGTCTGTAAATTCCGGCTCTATCTCTGCAGGGAGTTCGTTGATCGCGGGTTCATCGTCTCTCGTCAACCACTTGAGAATATTGTAGTAACTGCGAATATTGTTGACGTACAACACGGGTTCCCAACCGCGTGCGTAGCCAAACGGTACTCGCGTGTACCACTTGCGTTGCGCGAGTAGCGGTAGTGCCTTGCTGATATCGACCCACGTATCGGGGTTGCCACCCTGCCACTCGGTTATTTGCCGGGCATCCTTAATGTGATTGAAACCCACGTTGTATGCGGCGAGGGCCATCCAGGTGCGATCAGGTTCATCCACGGAATCGGCAACACGTTCTGTTTGTCTTGCATAGTACTGTGCGCCACCAAAAATACTGTTGGTTGGGTCAACGCGATCATCGAGCCCAAGGTAGCGGGCCGTATCTTCGGTGAGCATCATGATGCCGCGAACGCCGGTTGGCGAAACGGCCTGTGAGCGCCAGTGCGATTCCTGGTAACCGATGGCGGCCAACAGTCGCCAGTCGACCCCGAAGCGTGCACCGGCTTCTTCGAATGTATTTCGGTATCGTGGCAAGCGGCTTTCAAAATGGCGGATAAAATTGCGTGTGCCGACGTAGTCGAACTGGTCTGTATGTCCGTAGTACCGATCCTTGACCTGCGCCAGCACGCCGGTTCGATCTATACCGATAAGAAAGTCATCTGCAACGCTTAGCAGACTGTCGCCTTTGCCGATGGGGAAAGCCCAGGCAAGCGGCTCGCCGACTTCCAGGTCGAGCGCGACGCGAAGATCCGGGTAAAAGTGCCGTTGGATATTGAATTCGGTGCTGTCGGAAATGGTGAAGTCGACCTCTTCGTCGGCGACTTTTGCCATGAGATCGGCGACTTCTACATCGGCATTTTCAGTCCACTGCAGATCGGGATAAAGCTGCTGTAACGACATGAGCATGTCTGCATGGCTCGTTCCTGCGACGATCTCGATAGATCGGCCAATGACGTCGTCTAGTGAGCGTGGCTTGCCCGTGCCGAGTTTGTAGATCAAATGCATGTCGACCATCTCGTACGGATGACCGAAGTTGACGTACTCGCGCCGGGAATTCGTGACGGTCAGGCCGGCGGCGGCCATATGCGCCTTACCGGCCATCAGGTGTGGCAGAATTTCCGAGACACTGATGACGGGCTCAATAACGAGCGCTACGCCGAGTTCATCGGCGAAGGCCTGGGTGAGATCGTATTCCGGACCGGACGGACGACCGTCTGGAGTAACAACGTAGGCCGTGGGGCTATCCCGCGTTACGACCCGTAGCTCGCCAACCTCGAGAATCTGGTCCAGCAGCGGGGGCTGCGAAGAACAGGTGCCGAGCAAAGCGGAAAGTGAAATGTAGAGCAATAGTCGCAATGCTATCTCCGTGCCCCAACCTCGTGTTACGAATATTGCCACAAAGTGAGGGCCACGACGTCTGGCGCATGACTACGGCATTGCGTACAATCCGCCTCCCCGCGGATGTGGGCGTGTGGAGAGGTGCCAGAGTGGTCGACAAAATTGCTGGGAGCAATTTTGAACCGCGAAGCGGCCCGAAGGGCGGCGGGCAGGACGCCCGCCATTAATGGGCCTGATTCGACCAATCGGCGCAGCCGATTAGGACGCACGAAGTGCGCCCGAAGGGTGAGCGCCGTAGGCGCAAATCAAATCAGGTGTGCTGGCGCCGTCAGGCGCCTGGTTAGACAATGTGGATTGCATGGAGAGGTGCCAGAGTGGTCGAATGGGCCTGATTCGAAATCAGGTGTGCGGTCTCCCGTACCGTGGGTTCGAATCCCACCCTCTCCGCCAGTTCCTTCCATAACTAACTGACAAATAACTTAAAATTGGAAGGGCCTGGGTTGCAGCCCACGCCCGGGCCTACAGGCGATCCGTCCATGTCATCGTGGGTCCTGCGGAGCTCAAACAGTGGTTTTGCGCAGAACGGCGCGCGACCGAACGCCGCCGGTTTCGGCGGCATCCGAGATTTGTCCTGTTGGGTCGATGTTGGTGGTCCAGCGTTGTACGGTGCTATCGCGAGTGGTTAGTGATTCTGACCGACGGCAGTACTCGCTGCCGACTCCACCGAAGTGGTCATGGTCGATGGGACACCAATCCCCTTTCTGGACCGGTCTGATCGCAGACCGGGCCCGGATTTCCTGGGGGAACAAACGGGGCCTGTTTTACCAATGTGGCCGCAAGGGCCTTGGTCGAACTATGTTTCTCGAATTCCTCTTTTGATGAAAATGGCAGTACACAAACTGCCTGGTTGACGTTAATTCAGCCGTATTTCGGCTTGCTTTGACAATGGACCGTCGATCGCTTGATCGTGGCACCCCGAGCCGGCCCTTGGGTGCCTGTGCCGCACTTTCCGCTGTGGCCGCGGCTCAAATTCGATCGGCGAACATCAACAGCCGAACAGATCATCCCAGCGTCATCCACAAATGGCACCCTGAATGCCCCGTTGTTGCTGGCTTTGCCGCCCTCGTCACCAGTGTGCTGGTGACGAGGGCGCTTCGCAACGGTCCTACCGTATCAGCCTTCGGAGCGCGTCGCACACCTGGCGCGCAATTGAAGTCCGAGAACATCCACCGGGTTCCGCTCGGCGGACAACCCCTTACACAGGTTGCGCAAATGTCCCGCTCAGTCTCCGCATGGACGCCTGCCCCGATCGATTGAGCAGGGTATTGATCGAGCAACAACAAGATCGAACGTCAGCTCCCAGAAGGAGCAGCCGCCCGAATGTCGCGGATCAGCCAGTGCAAAGGGGCGGGAGTCGGCCAAAACCAGCCGTTCATGGTGCACTACCAGGTTGGTTTTCACTATCGGACAGGACGAATCGAGTCCGCAGGTCCAAGCTTACCCCCCTTACCACGTCTGTCAGTCGAATATCCGTGATCCATTCACCTCTTAGGTCGTCCTTCTCGCCGAAGAACTCCAAGTATTGCTTTGCCAGTTGCAGTGCGTCGGGAACATCCCTATAGGGTCTAGATGGACCTTTGTGGCATTCGGAATCCTTAACATCGTGTGATATGGAT
>JAOTWM010000235.1 GCA_029862885.1 Gammaproteobacteria bacterium | reverse complement strand
AGTTTGATCTAGGATTCTTTGACGAAGATGAGAATCGTGTAGAACCGGCTGATAACCCCTTCATACCAAAAGTGTTACCTATGTCTTCGGTATAAACTGTTACCCATGTGCCCGGGTTGGACCCTGATTATATTGGTGGCTATGGGTGGATTCGAACCACCGACCCCGGCATTATGAGTGCCGTGCTCTAACCAACTGAGCTACATAGCCATGTGTAGGGATCGGCCGGATTGGCGGTCCGGCGGGGGCCAGGGATTTTAGCGAAGATCGGGCGCTGGGGCTATGCCCGTGCCGAAACACTACTGGGCTCTAACACGGAGCGGGTCAGACGTTAAAGCGAAAGTGCATGACGTCACCGTCCGCCACTATGTATTCTTTTCCTTCGAGGCGCAGACGGCCGGCTTCGCGGGCGCCTTGTTCGCCGTTGCACGCGATGAAATCTTCATACGCTGTGGTTTCTGCACGAATAAAACCGCGCTCAAAGTCGGTGTGAATTTCACCGGCGGCTTGCGGCGCCGTGGCACCGTTACGCAATGTCCAAGCCCGCGCTTCCTTCGGCCCCGCTGTAAAGAAGGTTTGTAGACCCAATAGGGCGTAGCCCGCGCGAATAACTCGATGCAATCCCGGCTCGTCTTGACCCATCTCTGCCAGGAACGCAATGCGCTCGTCGGGCTCAAGCTCCGCGAGCTCGGCCTCGATAGCGGCACATATCACGACCGTTTCGGCACCTTCGTCTCGCGCCGCACGCTGCACCGCCTCCAATAACGGGTTGTCGGTGAAACCGTCGTCGTTCACATTCGCGACATACATGATCGGCTTCGCGGTCAACAAGCATAGCGGCTTCAGCAAGGCGCGTTGCTCGGCATCCAGTGTGAGGGTGCGCACCGGCGTGCCGCGGTCAAGGTGATCTCGCGCCTGGCTCAGCACTTTGCCTAATTTGATTTGTTCTTTATCGCCGGCTTTGGCGGCTTTACCGGCGCGCTCGATCGCCCGCCCCACCGTATCCAAATCCGCCAGCGCCAATTCGGTGTTGATGACATCGACATCGGCTTGCGGATCGACCCGGTGGGCAACATGGGCGATATTGTCGTCATTGAATGCCCGCACGACATGGGCAATAGCATCTACCTCACGGATATGAGCGAGAAACTTATTCCCCAACCCTTCGCCTTCCGACGCGCCTTTGACCAGCCCGGCGATATCAACAAATTCTATGGTCGTTGGAATTACTTTTTTCGGCTCGACAATTTCGGCGATACGATCGAGGCGCGGATCCGGCACCGGCACCATTCCGATGTTGGGGTCGATCGTGCAAAACGGATAGTTTTCCGCCTGCGCGCGGGATCGCGTTAGCGCGTTAAACAATGTCGATTTACCGACGTTCGGTAAGCCCACGATGCCACAACGAAATCCCATGCCCTGTACCTGATACCTGTTTGCTAGTGGCCTATGTGTCGCTGGCCGGGGTCGCCACATCGGCGCTACGGTGCAACTCATTCATTACAATCTGATAGCGGCCGTCGATTAGATCGGTGACATGGTCGAGCGCATTGGCGATTCCGGATTCGATTTGGGCTTGATCAGCGACACTTGCGCGGCGCAACACGTAGTCGGTCACATCGTCGCTGTTGCCCGGGTGGCCAATGCCGATGCGCAGACGCACGAATTCGTTGGTGCCGAGCTTTTGTGCAATATCCCGCAAGCCATTATGTCCACCGTGGCCACCGCCTTGCTTGAGTCGCACCGTGCCCACGGGCAAATCCAGCTCGTCGTGCGCGACCAAGATGTTGCTGGGCGCAATTTTATAATACCGGGCGAACGGCGCGACCGCGTCACCGCTCAAATTCATATAGGTTTGCGGGTTCAGCAACCAGATCCTATGGGAGGCGCCATCGTAGCGCACGATATCCGCTTTGAACCGCGATTCTGCCCGCAACACGACACCGAACCGATTCGCCACCGCTCCGACAAAAAGAAACCCGGCGTTATGCCGGGTCTCTGCGTGGCGTTCGCCGGGATTTCCCAAGCCCACGATGAGCCGAATGCCAACATCCATGCTAGTACCCTGCCAAGTTGAAATTACTCGGCCTCCTCGGCGGGCGCCTCAGCATCGGCCTCGGCGTCAATATCGCCCTCCTCAACACCCTCTATGCCCTCGATCTCGGCTTCGGTCTCTTCTTCTTCTTCTATCTTCGGCGGCATGATGGTTGCGATTGCAAGATCTTCACCTTCGTGCGCCAAGCTCGTAATGGTGACTCCATCGGGAATTTTTATATCGCTCAAATGCACCGATTCCGACATATCCAATGTCGATACGTCGACTTCAAGATATTCGGGCAGATCCGCCGGCAAACAGCTGATTTGCACATCGTTCATCAAACGCGAAAAAATACCGCCTTCGATTCTCACGCCGGGGGCTTCATCCTCACCCATGTAGTGTATCGGCACCGATATATCGAACTTCTCGGTAGCGCGAATGCGCTGAAAATCGATGTGCATTACCTGACGCCGATACGGGTGCATCTGCACATCACGTAGTATCGCCTGTTGCGACTTACCGTCTACTTTCACATCGATGATGGCGGAATGAAACGCCTCGATCTCCAGCTTATGCATGACGTCCGTATGATCGAAAACGATATGTGCATTGTCTTTTCCGCCTCCGTACATTACACCGGGGACTCGACCACTTCGCCGTAACCGACGGCTGGCGCCGGTGCCCGCTTGTTCACGGATTGTGACATTCAATTCAAAACTCGCACTCATAAATCACCTCAACTTCTCATCGATTGCTGCGCTTTTTATAGCGCAACGTTATTTATTAAAATTTCTACTAATTCGACTACCGTACGTAACGTTTTATCGCCGCTGTCAATCGAGGAACAATGAACTGACGGAATCGTCCTCGGCAATTCGCCGCATCGCCTCGCCCAACAGCTCGGCGAGGCTCAACTGTCTGATCTTTGCGCACTCGCGCGCGTCCTCGCGCAGCGGTATGGAATCAGTCACCACCACTTCGTCCAGTTCGGACTCGGCGATGCTGTCCACCGCGCGGCCGGACAGTACCGCATGCGTACAGTACGCCAACACGCGCCGCGCACCTCTTTGTTTTAGCGCGCTGGCGGCTTCACATAACGTGTTGGCGGTATCCACCATGTCATCCATCAGTACGCATGTGAGTCCGTCGACCTCGCCGATGATATGCATCACCTTAGCCTCGTTCGCGCGCGGCCGGCGCTTATCGATAATGGCGAGATTAGTTTCCAAGTGTTTCGCCATGGCCCGCGCCCGCACCACTCCGCCCACATCGGGGGACACCACGAGCAGATTATCGTGTTCATGGCGCCAAATATCACCCAGCAATACCGGCGATGCATAGATGTTGTCGGTCGGAATATCAAAAAAACCTTGTATCTGGTCCGCATGCAAATCCATCGTAAGCACTCGATTCGCACCGGCGGTACCAATCATTGCCGCCACCAATTTGGCCGAGATCGCGACCCGGGCGGTCCGCGGCCGCCGGTCCTGTCGCGCATAACCGAAATACGGTATGACTGCCGTGATACGCGCGGCGGACGAGCGCCGCAACGCGTCCGTCATAACCAACAATTCCATTAGGTTGTCGTTGCTGGGCGCACAGGTCGGCTGCACCACGAACACATCGCGGCCCCGCACGTTTTCCATTATTTCTACGTTCACTTCGCCGTCGCTGAATTGGCTGACCAGCGCCTTGCCCATCGGAATGCCAAGGTAACGAGCGACGCGCTGAGCCAGGTCCGGGTTCGCATTGCCGGCGAATATCGCCATATTATCGAGAGACACGGCGTCTACCTTATTCCGTTACGATTATTTGGGCTGTTTGGGATAACTGTTGCATGTCGGGTACGAAAATGGCTGGGGTGCCAGGATTCGAACCTGGGAATGCCGGAATCAAAATCCGGTGCCTTACCACTTGGCTACACCCCAGTCGATGGCCCAGTCTACCCATTGCCCGCGACGGTACCGGCCCGACCCGTGAGAAAGGGGCGTATTCTGATCGGCTCGCATAGGCCTGTCAATTCGCCGGACGCGGCGCGGCGCTCGCCCGCATATTGCATGAAGGGTTCGGAGTTCAGGGGAAATCGGGCTAAGTAGTCGGTGCGATCGTCCGAGGATACATAGCCGTAGCTATGGCTTGAAGGAAGAGCAAGCCAGACGAAGCGAAATCCAGCCAAAAATCGTACAGCGTGGGCAAAATCCAAAGTGTCACTATCAAACGCTTTCGTGGGGCCAACGTGATCAATCCCCTGTGGAAACGGTCGAACGGCCTCGTGCAATCTGTGGACTAACCCAAAGACCTGCTCAGGAGCGGGGCGTCCACTCCTTGACCAAGAGCTTTACCCGCACCCGAGAACTCCTGCCGGCGCCGGCCACGACCGGCTCATCGGTTTGGCCACCCCCCACGGCGACCAGCGTAATCTTCTCAGGCAACTCCCAGCGTCGGTGCGCCCGATACGCCGAATATTCAATCCGCCAACCCTGTTGCTCCAACGACGCCAAACGTCCTTGGCCGTCGAATTCCGCCGCCTGCGTCGCTCCGGGCGCGGGCAGGCCGATAATCCAGTAGCTCATCGCGGCAAACGGCACTCGCCAACCGGTCCGCTCGAATAACAACGCGTCGGCGCTACGAGCCGTCACTGCGTTCCGTTTTGCCTGCGTCAGCGTCGCGCCTTGGGAGTCCTGGGTGATACGTATGCGCCCGCCGCCGAATGCGCCGAATAGATCGATTTTGTGCCGCTGCTGCCGCCGGTCCCATACTAACGTCGCGGTGCCGCCACGTTGGTTGGTCCGCACCCCTAGCCGGGCTTTCAGATGCCAGTCGGTCAGGTCGGCGAGGGCCGTACGCCGCACCGCCCATGGCGCACCTCCATCGAGGTCGCCTCGATCCGCCACTGGCGTCACACAGCCCGCGATCAGCGCGGCGGTGGCCAGCAACAGACGGCGGCTCATTGCTGCAGTTTGCGTATCGTCCCGAGCAGTAGGTCGTTATCCGGCGATTTTTTCAACGCCTCTTTCCAGATGGACTTGGCACGCCGCTGATTACCCGTGACCCACAACACCTCGCCCAGGTGGGCCGCGATTTCGGCGTCGGGCCGGCTGTGCAGCGCGCGCTCCAGATAGTCGATTGCCGACTCGATATTGCCGAGACGGTATTGCACCCAACCCATACTGTCCATAATGAAGGGATCGCCGGGTTTGAGCTCCAATGCTTTGCCTACGAGATCCAACGCCTCGTCGTAGCGGCTCGTTTGATCCGCGAGAGTATAGCCAAGCGCGTTATAGGCATGGGCGTTTTCCGGATCTCGCGCAATGAGTTTGCGCAGGTCACTCTCGTGCAACTCCAGCATGTTGAGCTGGGCGGCCACCAATCCGCGGGCATACAACAACTCCGGATGATCGGGCAGTTCCACTAACGCCGAGTCCAATACGACCTTGGCATCGTCGAGTCGCTTAGTCTCCCTATAAACCCGCTCCTGACCCAAATACAGTTGCAATTTTTGCTCGTCGTCAACCGGCTCGATCGTTTGCAGATGCGCGATGGCGCCATCGAGATTACCGCGCTTCGCGAACACTGTTGCCAACAGCATTTGTGCCTCGAACGCATACTCGGACTGCCGAACTTCCCGGTACCAGGTCTCGGCGCCCTCATAGTCCTTGAGCTCCAAGGCAACTTGTCCGAGATAAAGGCGAGTTTGATCATTGTCTTCCTGCAGCGCGAGGTTGCGCAACAAATAGTCGCGCGCTTGACGCAACTCATCAATCTGAATGCTCAGCAACCCCACCGCAAATGCGGCATCGGCGTTTTCGCCGTCGTGATCGGCAAGATACTTAAAGTGAATCAACGCATCGCGTGGGTTCTCCCGGTCAACGAGGAATCGGGCGTAACGCGTCCGCAACCGCGGGGCGTCGGGGTGGTCACGCAAATACTCATCCGCAAAGGTCTCAGCGGCCTCGGGCGATGACGAGTCCGCAAGGTGCCCGAATTTTCCGAGCGCTGCGTCTTCCCAATCCGGACGCAGCATCAACGCCTGGTCGATACTGGCCCCGATTACGGTCACCTGCTTTAAGCGGTCTGCCAGAAACGCCTTGGAGTAATACGCCTCGGCACTCTCCGGGTGCAGCGCGATGAGACGATCCATCAACGCCAACAGGCCGTCGGTGTTGCCACTTCGCGCCAGCAAATCGGCGATACGCCGATACGCTCCGCCGACCTCTGGCTCAGAATGTCGGATCAGATCAGCAAATTGTTCGTACGCCTCTTCCGTACGGCCCATTGCCAGAAGTGCGTGACCTGATAATTGCGCAGGCGCCGGATGGTCGGGCTGGACCTGCGCCCACAGCTGAGCGATTTCCAACGCCTTGTCATGATCACCGGCGCGCGCGGCGCGACGTCCGGCGCGTGCCAATAACCGCGGGTCTTTGCTGGACAATGCGGCGCGACTCAACGCTTCGACCGCGACATCGCCGTAACCACGCTGACCGGCGATTTCACCGAGCAGGATGTCGTAGAGGAGTTCCGCCGTGAGCGGTACATCCGGCAGCGCGGCCGGGGGGACGGCGCGTTCTGGCTCCGCAACATCCAGGTCGGCGGGCGTGCTGGCGCAACCGACGGCCAGCCATAAGACGCCCATCGCGGCACCGAAACGGCGGACGCGCCGCAACAAAATTTTGTCGTGACTTAGCATTTTGGTCATTAAACCATACATATACTCGGGTCCACGACCCGCACCGGATGCGGCGCTGCACTATAACCGCCAACACAGGCTGTGGGCAATTTCTCCGATCGGCACCTACAATATTTGCAATATACAGCGGCGACCGGCACCACCGCCTTTCCTACTCTACAATAATAGTGCTCTGTTTCGAATTTGGCCTAATTTTCTCAACGCCGATCAGGGGCAAGATATCGCTTAGGTAAAGAACTCTATTAGTTCATCTACAAAAAATGCTATATAGCCACGATCGGGCGGCGGCCTGCCGGTATTGGCGACGGCCGATCACCGCCTACACCCAGAACTCATGATACCGTTCGTATTACTGGCAATTGCCACCGTCGTTTTTGCGCTCGGACTACTATATTGCGCGAAATTCCTGCTGATTGCGGTGTTCCCAGCCAGAAAGCCACCACCGGCGGCCGGCGGCCGATCGCAGCAAACGATCGCGTTCGGTTATCACAGCGCGACCGTGGCGGGCGCCACTACGATCATTGGCGTCGGTATTGGCGTAGCGTGGGGCTGGGTTCCGGCATTTTTGTGGATCGTCGGCGGTACCGCCGTGCTCGCCGGCACCCTGGCCGTCGGCAGCCTATGGATGCGGCAACGCTACGCGCCGGAAGAATTATTCGGGGAGCTAGGCTCGCGTCCCTTGTATGGCCTGTTGGCAGCCTGGATGCTGTGCCTTAATCCGCTATTGGCACTGCTCGTCGCCGAGCTCATAGCGGCGGTCCCGGCAACGGTGTGGCCCGTGTTCCTGTTAACACCCATTAGCTTACTGCTCGGACGACGAATCCGGGCCGCGCCACTGCTGTTCGGCGTATTAACGATGGTGCTGATGGTTGCGATTATGGGGCTCAGCCAATTGTGGTTACCGTCCATCAGCGGCACCATCATCGTCGCAGCGGCACAATGGGAGTGGTCGCTGGAACCGCATCGCTTTTGGGTAGTACCGATAATCGCGCTGGCTTATCTGTCGACGGCTATAGATACGCGGCGCCTGGCTCAACCGAAGGGTTATCTCGCCGCGCTCAGCATTGCGATAATCGCGGTGCTCGCGGTAATCGGTCTGGTCTTGAACGGCGGCGGCGTCGAGGCACCGCCATACCATGAGGTCGTCGGTGCGCCGAAACCGTTTCCGCTGCTGTTCGT
>JAOTWM010000234.1 GCA_029862885.1 Gammaproteobacteria bacterium | reverse complement strand
CTAACCGAAGGCGCTAAAGCCGATAGGCCGTTAAGGACGATACGCGCGTCTTTCATCGAGGCCAGAGGCATGACTCATCGCCTCATCAACAGGCCGGATATACGGACGCAACCTGATTCCCTGTCATCGCCAACATGTGAACTTGCCGAACGGGAGGAGACCATATACGGTTAGAGGCAAAGCCGAAAACCGGCGAACGGTCGAAACTCGACGGATTTACCGAACCGGTAAACAAAGTTGTACACATTTACCGAAATCGGTTTGCGCTCAGCCATGTACGTCGCGGAGTCTTTGGAATAAATTATATTAATAATCTAAGTTATTGAATTGTAACGATTGTTCTTGTTGCACAAGATTTACGCGATGAGGCGAATCCGAGTTCATGAATCAACCTCCGGCCGGAGTCCCCAGTTTATGCACAGAGTTATCCACAGGATTTGTGGATGCACGGTTCGGAGCGGGGCGGAGTGTTATCGATTTTGGCTCAGCGCGGACGCTACGGGGATAACCGCCCATGGCGGAATCCAAAGACTGAGAATTACCGTATATCGGAAACTGACAAGCCCGCCTTGCAAATACCTACCTGCGAACGTTTTTTGCCGTAACCATAAATTCGCCCACTGCTTTCGTGCCACAGTGTGTCGATGTCTTCGAATCCTGTTTCACTCATCATTCGATACAGCGCCGACGCTGATGGTATGAACCAATTCCAACCTCCCCGGCTACCATTTTGGTGGGGCGCGAATGGCAAATAAGGCTCCCATCGAATTGGCAGAATGGCTCCTCGTTCTGAATGCCAGCCGATTCGACGAGAACCGTACCACCCGGGTTCAGGGAATTGAATAAAATTCTCAACGCCACCAGTGGATCGGATAGGTGGTAAATAACACCCGGGAAATACCCAATGTCGAATCGATCGTAGAATTTCTCGGAGTTACAGTCGTAGATTGAGATGTTTTCAGCGTTGATTTGTGTATCGAGTCCAAATGTCATCGACAGGAACGATAACATTTCGGCGTATTTACTTACTTCCTCAATGGTGAATACCCTTGCGCGTAAAGCGGCGGGTAGTAGTGCCGTGCCGCCGGTCCAGCAACCGATGTCAAACACCGTCTTGTCTTTAAAGTCATCGGTATCGATTGGGAATAGCGTGACAAAGTTGCCAGCAGTTTGAAATGTCTTTCGTGCATACGGCCACGCACCGAAAAATCCAGAAAATCGTGATCATGTCCCCAATGAAACGTAATCGAACGGTCTCTTTGCCGATCTAATTCTTGCTCCGAGTATCCCTCTCCCTCAGCGTCTTCCGCGCCAATCTGAGATTCAATATACTTGCGAAACGCCTGTGCATCGATCGCCTTTAGGTTTAATGTTCGATAAATTGCGAACCGCTCTCGTAAGACTGTAGCCATGGCATCTATTCCCGCCTTCGTTTTCAATACTGCCGACTCCAATGAACGACGTTGTAGCCGGTCTTTCGCTGCGGCAACGGCTTCGCGCGGGGATGAGTCGTAAAGTTTTCTGAAAGTGTTTTGAATCATGTTTTCTCCCTTGTTGATCGCGGCAGTATCGAAATCGATACGTCGCATTTTACTGAACCACGTGTCATCGGGATCTATTTTTTCCGTGGTCAACAAGCCGATTCAGTCGCGAGACAGTAGCGTCTGGAAGAATACTTACGAGTGCGTGAATTCTATACAGATGATCGCGATAACTTTTACGCCTATCGATGAGAGCCGTGTCCGGAAAACTCTGGAGCTTTTGCAGAAGTGCTCCGTACATTTTCTGTAGGGCACGACGCACACCGTCTGAGTCGCTAGGCAATTTGTTACGCGGGTCGAATTGTGGGAATCTGGGTACCTCGGACGTCGGTATTTCAAGAAAACCCAAAATCTCTGGGATATAATTCCACAGTGTCTCGTATCGCACGGCGAGCACCGGATATTGATGGAAGTGGTGCGTCCAATTCTCGAAGTGCTGTTCAAATTTAAAGCGGTCGATGCCCTCCTTCGCGTATTGTTCCAGTAACATACCCTTAGGAATTATGTCGACCCCGGAATGCATGCGCAGGAGCTTTTTCGATTGTACGTGATGGTATTTGCGCCGGAATAGGGAGTACGTGGCGTCGACAGGATCGCCAAAAATGTATAGAACTTTTAACTTGGAGTTGCGGCTATACGGTGGGCGGTCGATATGCTTCAATTGGTCAGCGTCGTAAGGGTCATTGCAATGTTTGTATTGCGCAACAAATTCAATGAGGGTTGTGGTGGCTACCCCGCCATACGAACAAACTAGAATTTCTTTATCCTTAGTAATATGGGGAAATTTGGGCACTCGGGTCAGACTCTGTGATTATCATTCAGAAGGTATTTTGTGTAATTAGCGACAGTCCAGGTCGCACGGCGCCGCAACCAGGATCGAAAGTAGTGTGCAAGTCACGACGCGTTGCATTTGCAATTCGAAAGACAATGCCTTGATCAGAGTGGAATAATGGTGATCCTTTTCATGAACATGCTCAATTGTATAACATGATGGATCGTATGATGCCAAAGGTCACGATCGCGATTCTGAGCTGGAACCGTCTACATTACTTGCGGGCGACGTTGGAATCCGCGCGGCACTGTATTCGCTATCCGAATCTGGAGTGGATTGTTGTTGACAATATGTCGATTGAACCGGGTCTTCGCGAGTATTTGGATTCAGCCGACTGGCTCGAACGCGTAATTTACAAGAAGCAAACTCACGCGGAGGCGATGAATCAGGTCGTCGCTACTGCAACGGGAGAGTATTTGATAATTTGGCCCGAAGACGTTCAGTTCGTCATCGAAGGAGATTGGATGGCAGACGTGGTCGAATTGTTTCAAAACAACGCAGATATTGGCAGTGTGTGCTTGGACTACATGCGCAAAGTTACCATTAACGGATTATTGCGGCCTCAATGGATTAAGAACTGGCGACTGATTAAAAAGGAGATCGGGTCCTTCGGTCTTGGTTTTCGCCGCGGGCGGGAAATTTGTTCCAGTAGGGGGCTCAAGGCGTTTACATTCGGCTGGCAAAAGCCCGGAATTTGCGGTTCGGGGATTCCATCGATAACACCGACTCGAGTTTGGCGGGAATTGGGTCCGTGGAGACCGACCGTGTCTTCTGGAACGCAGTCCGTGGATTCATCGTTGGGAGCGGAGGAAGATATGGTATATCGGTTTTTCGATCGAGGCCGGCCCTTGCAAGGCGCCGCACTATGGACACCTGTCGCGGCCGACATCATTACAGACCCGTTGGGATGCAAAGCTAAGGTACGTGGCAACTATCGGTATGGCATTTACATGCCGCCCCCGGAGCCGCCCTACTATTACAAAATAACTTCTGAGAATTTTATCCGCCACAATTCATCATTAGATCCGATTAATTTTACAGAAGGGGTAACACCGCTAGGATTTACGATTCCATGCGATGTCAATGGTGACCGATGCAAGTATCACTTTAATCCGTCGGTTATCTTCGATATTGCGAATGACACTGAAGTTCGAGATCCACTAAGATTAGTCGAAAGCGATGGGTTTGTCAGGAGTTAGTGTGCGCTGGATCGATATGTTCTGACTGATAGTCGATAAAGAATGGACGCACATCATATTCGACGACGGGACCGCGCATATAGTTACGGCGCTTATAACCACTTTTCCCCCAGAGATATTTGAGAAATTGTGTTTTGATCCAGGTCTTACGGCTAGACATGGCGGCAGTTTGCTCCATGATATTTAATCGAGTGCCTTTGTTGGCTGGTTCGATGCTACTACGTTCAAGAAAACACAAATGAAGACACCGAAGATCCGACTGCTCCCACGGTGTTTCGTGGTGAATACGGCAGATAGCGTTTTGGTCGAATCCATCCACGAACGTAAGGTTTCCGCCGTGCAGACGTTCGGTAAACGGGCCGTCCCAGCGACTTAGCGCTGCGAAGTTGAACAGCTTGGTCATACTGCGGGACGGCGGCGCGAGATAGCCTTTTGCGCGGCTTCGATTATTATCCAGCTCGCGACAGTGAAGCACATTGCCAACTATTCGAAAATATTCGGAAAAACTGCCAATTTGCAACTTTTCTCGGAGAGTCCTTAGTCTCTGTGGGTCATAGATTTCATCGCCATCGACACCAAAAATCCAGGTAGTTGTTCCAACGTACTTGTGGATTAGGGATTGCGATTCGCTGGGGTCAGTAATATCGACAAGCTGTACTTTATTGTGAGACTGCGCAATTTCGGCCACCACGGCCGATGTTCTATCGGTTGAACGGTGATTCGCGACAATAATCGTGTCACAAAAATCGATGACATTGATTATCGCTTGCCCGATGTACAAGTCTTCGTTGTGAACCAGGAATAATCCAATAATTTCCAATGCGTAATTTTACAAAGGTTAGATGTTTTAATTGGGTATAGACAGTCGGAATTTATGCTCAGATGCTCTAATAGGCTTACCGACCGAATGTGTTAACAATCAGACGATTATGGCGCAGCCGGTATGTCCCGAACTCCATGAAGACGACGGCTATTGGTTTAGAAATGTGGTCGGGTAAGGGGGCGTATGCCAACTTACGTAGTGCACTCCGGGTAAGGAGGTCGAAGATTCGAAGATAGGGCGGCGGTGACTCAGACTGCCATGCGTTTATCCGATAAGTGTCGGGTTTTTCTGTTAGCAGACTATGAATTGGAGTCACGCGGCCAAGATCACGATATCGTAACATTTCGTCGTCGTAATCTATTTCCAGGAACTCGCATATTCGAGATAGCCACGTTGCGGGCCGAGTAATCATATCCTCATATCGCAAGCGAAAATAACGATGATCTTGAGACAACAATGTATCGACAGCGATGGCTCGTTTCCACCGACCCGCTAATTTTATGACGTCCTTCTCGAATCCGCCACCACGAATTTCATGTGCCTTTAGTATGGAAGATAATACCGCACGACCGTCGCGGACCAAGTGTATAATTCGGAAATCGGGGAATAACTCATTAACGAGATCGAGTTTTCGTTGTTCGTGGAAAAACTCCCGTTCTCCCCAATATTGAAAATTGCACTTGTTTATCTGAGCACAATATGTACACGAAATTCGATAACACGCGTCGGCGAAACTCAGAGGAAGAATATCGAGCAACTCATTTCGTAGGGAGCTTCTCGGAACGCCTGTATGGCGAAATCGTGTCGTGGTGTATGCATCTTCTAGAAAAGTATTCAATTGGGTCGGCGTATTGATTCCTGAACGCCATTTTCCGGCGAGGTTTGTAGCAAACGAAGAATTAATTAGACAGATCTTGGGGTGACACTTCAACATTGAGTGCAGTAAAGTCACACCGGAACGCTCCATCCCCATTAGAAAAAGAGGACGTTTAGGGCAGGCCGTGTTGTCGTTATTCATGGATTAACCTGGCAATCCGGAGTCGGAAGATAGCTCGAATTGTAAATCGAAATAATGACAATTTCTGTAATAATTAACTACGGGCGATCGGGCGGAACGTTGCTGAATCGATGCATCGGATCACTGTCGAACGTCGTTATGATGTCGGAAGTAGGACCGCTCCGAACTGGACATCGGGTAGATATACCTATCACCGTCGCAAGGCAAGCAAAGGAGTGGTATCAGATTGATCTGCAGTCGACGGAATTTGTTGAAAGCATCGCAGAGCTTGAGCAATTGTGTACACAGCAAGGCAAACATCTCGTAGTTCGACTATGGTGTGTCGCCGAATTTCGACCAGCTCGGCAAAATAACGGTTGTCCCCCAGGCTATTTAATGGGTTATCAAATGCTTCGAGAGCGATTCTCGGATATTCCGGCTGTTGCCCTGATCCGAGACCCAATAGATATCTGGATCTCCAATGGATGTAAGCGCGATTTTTTTGCGTGGTATAGAAATTATATTGATCAAGTATTTCAATCTGGCGTACCGATTTTTCGTTATGAAGACTTCTGTGTTGATGCGGTCTCGTCGTTCAAAAAAATATGTAGATCACTGAAACTGCCATACTCAGAGGATTTTTTGAACTTTTCATCGTTTAACTTTGTTCGTGGTGACATGATGGTACCCGGTGGCTCCCGTGGCTCAAAGCTCACCCACGTCGAAAACTTTCGCCGACGACAGATAGCTACGGCCGATATTCGTTGGGTTGATCGCTGCGAGGATATGAAGCAGGCGAATCGTACTGCGAATTACCCCTTGATGTACAGTGGGCGCGAGCGAGAAGGCATGCACAAACGCATAATTGCAGAGATTCGGTATGTGCGACGAGTCATTGGCCTTTGACCAGAGAAAAATGCATGGGGAGGAACAAACATTATAATCGGCGCGGCGGTCGGGCGGATCTCAGTAAAAATACTAACTCTCGAATCTTGTGGGCCCCCACTTTGGTAAAATTTTCCTTGTTGCAGAATTGGTGGTAAAACCGAGTGCTGGCCGACAATTCAATCTTGGCAAGCATCGGTGCGGACAAAGATATCTGCGATTCGCATGACACCGCGAGCGGACCATGCTGAGAAATACGTGGACGCCTCGCGTGTATCCATCCAGTTCGAAAATGCCATAGCCCGGTAGCGATCTACTGTATGATTGATATGTATCGTGCCTAGACGGGATAGATGATCGATGCAATTCAATGCATCGCTCGGTGATTCAGGCGTAAATTCAAACGACAAAAGTGGCACGCTGACGCTTAGTCCCTTAAGTACCTGAAGTTCGTATCCCTCTACGTCAATTTTTACATAATTCGGTAGACCATAATTTACAATCAAAGAATCCAGAGTGATTATTTCGACATCCTGTGTAACCTGCCACCCTTGATCTTGAAATCGTCCACAGCGTTTTACACTTGTAATCCATTCACGCGACATCGACGCAACGGTGTGGCTTTCGACCAGGTAAATCTTCCCACCTCCTGGTGCTGCGCCAAGAGCGCTACCTACAATTGTCACACCAGGGTAATTTTGATATTTTGTCCGAAGTTTCTTCAGGCAATCACGCTGTGGTTCGACAGCAACAACATGGGCTCCGCAACTAGATAGTGCACGAGTGAAATCGCCGACATTTGCGCCAACGTCAATGCATAGATCACCTTTTTCGATTGTTGTTGAATAAAAATTCTTAAGTCGCCGATGGAATTTCTGGCGTTTGAGGTCAAACGGACTTAGTTTGCTTAGTAGTCTTGTGACCAAGGGGGTGCTCCAAGACGTAAAGAGGGCTAATGCTTGGTGGGTGTTTCCGGATGTTCGAGCCGAATGTTGGCATTCTTATGAGGAAATGGCATATCTGGGATCGGTTTGTTTAGAAATTCGCAAAGAGGTGCCCATGTATCACCTCCACAAATATCCAATATCAGTAGATCGTTTTTTCGACCGGAAAAATGAGATTTAACATCTCCTATATAAGATTCGTAGGTCTCCAAGAAGCGCGCTCGATCAAATTTAATTGTTCCATATATTTCTTGACGCAATCGGCGGACTGACCTCCTGGGATTAGGACTAATTACAAATCGACCATAGTTGCCACACGATCTGAGCCAATCCTCCTTTGCGCGGATCGTTAGTATGAATTTTGAGTTTGGATAGCGCTTGTCTAGGTCTTTGTAGAATAAACATACCGGTAGATCGGTTAATGCGTCGTGATTTCTTAGCTCCGATTTCTTAATCCCCCAAAATGGTCCAATTGGAAGGCCCAATTCTGGAAAATGTTTAGCGCGATACCCAAGAATGCTAAGAGCCACGTTTAGGCTGGAGGTGCCGGTTCGGGACAAACCAATTCCAAAGATCATTATTTAGAACGGAATGGATTGGTGGACTTCGCTAATTTCATAGGACGCGACGCTGCCCCTATCCATCAATGGTGGCTACTATCGTCGCTTTTGGAAATCTTATTCGTTACGAGCAAATGA
>JAOTWM010000233.1 GCA_029862885.1 Gammaproteobacteria bacterium | reverse complement strand
CGGCACTGCGTTCACCCATCACAGTTATGCATTTGGTGCGGTCGCGCAGTGCGCCGATAGCGGTGATGTGATCGGCGTGTACGTGCGTATCGATTGCTTTGATGAGTTTTACATCCAGTTCAGCGATTAACTTCAGGTAGCGATCGACTTTTTCTAATACCGGGTCGATGATGAGCGCCTCACCACCTTGACGGCTCGCGATGAGATACGTGTAAGTACAAGAAACGCTATCGAACAATTGCCGGAAAATCATCGCATCTTCCATTTCATTGGTGGTTCGACCGAATGTAGCGAGTTGCGTAACGCTGCGCAACGGCTTCGGACGACATGAAAATCACGATGAAATTAAATATAAAAGTAATTATTCATCAATAGCTTATGATGGTAATGAAATAAGTTAGGCGAACAACTGTTGTAATCCGCATACACCGTAGTAGGCCTACAACAGTATTGCCGCCGGTCCCCAGGGTTAAACCCGGCAGTCGGAAAAAGATGCAGCGCGCTTACGCATCTGCGAAGGTGCAGTCACCAACGCGATTCTTTATACGGGGAGTTACCATGCAGGCAAACTTACAGGAACACGTTGTTCAAATTTTTGAAGACGGCGTCTTTGTTGGCAAAGGAGGAATCAGCGATGCCGGGGACGTTATTCAATTGCCCTCGTTGTTGACGACGAAAACCTCTTCCGCATTGGAAGCCGCGATTGATTCCGGTTGCGAGCACGTAGCGGTGGACGGCAAAGTGTATTCGTGGTCGGTCTACGAAACAGACTACTAACCTCGACACGATTTCCCTCGCTACGTCGTCTGTAGCACACGACGTAGCGGCCCCAGTATGTCTGCCCATGTGTCGGTGATTCGATGCAGTTTTTAGACGGGCTCATAGTTTGTTGTACGCCGGTCGCGCGATTGCGACTGAGATCCATCGATCGATACGATGCCGTGAGACGGTAATCCTCTCAAGGGACGGCCGCGTATAGGGTACACTCGCGTTCGAATAGAAATTACTCCGGCTCGCGTCACCCTATGACTTCGTTCCCCGGTCGCCTCGCGCCGCGATCTAATGCGATTGATAATGTCGACCGGTCAGCCGATCGGTATTCGTTTTCCCCTGATTGTCGTACCGCCAGCTAAATTGAACGGCACTGCATCGACAATTACCGCACGATCGGTGCGCCGACAGGCATGGCGTGACGCATCAGGGTTGCCGTCGTTAGTATTGCTCACGAGTATGACCGGATTCGGGGCTTTGGCACGGGACAGCGAACTCGGGCTCGGTTGGGCATGGTTGGCGACGGCGGGAATCTGGGGGCTGCCCGGACAGCTCGCCATGGTCGAGCTGTATGTGTCCGGAACGGGGTTGGCCGCCATCGCGGTCGCCGTGGGGCTCGCAAATGCGCGATTCTTGCCGATGGCGGTGTCGTTTATGCCGTTGCTCGCCACCGGCCTGCGCCGGCCGCTGTGGCTGTGGTTGTTGGTCCAATTGATGTCGATCAACTCCTGGGCCGGTAGTCTACGTGCGTTTCCCACCGTCCCCATCGCGCTGCGCCGCAATTACTATGTCGCGTTTGCGGGGCAATGCTTACTGGCTGGATTGCTTGGAACGGGGCTGGGTTACATGGGCGCCGCTGCGCTGCCGGACTCCGTTACGCTGGGGCTGATTTTTCTGAATCCGGTGTTTTTTGCGATCATATTGGCCGGTACGCCGCACCGGCCAGGGCAGGTGGCGCTACTTGCTGGCGCATTGATCGGACCGCCGTTGTTCTGGGTGAACCCGGACTGGGGACTATTACTGACCGGAGTCGTGGGCGGAACGATGGCGTTTCTGCTTACCGGCTCGTCGTCTGCCGGGTCCCGGGCATGACCACCGCAAGCACCGCGCCATGGCTATTGGTCACGGCATCGATTGCCGCCACCTACGTTTGGCGCGGGGCAGGGGTTTACTGCGCGACCCGTATCGACCCCCAGGGCCGCTTGTTTGCTTGGGTCACGTGTGTATCCTACGCGTTGCTGGCGGGCCTGATAGCACGCATGATCGTACTGCCGGTCGGCACGCTGAGTTCGACGCCGTTAATCGATCGATTACTTGCGGTTGGACTCTCGTTCGCCGTTTACTATTTTGGCCGACGCCGGCCGCTGCGGGCGGTGCTGAGTGGTGTCGTGGTGTTCATCTTGATTTCGGCGCTGCGCGACGCGATGGGATAGCGGGGTCAATATCGCGTTTGACAGGGCCCCCCGATGCCCCTATTTTGCTACGCTATTATTTAGTGGCGGCATTGGGACAGGATTCGGGATTTACCGGGATCGCCATAAGCCAGATATTATCGACAACATATCGGATAATGGGATAAAGCAATAAATGGAATCAATTACATCACCGATGGCGCAGATGGCGCAGTCCTATCCGGGTATAGAGGGGTTCTATCTGTTAAATCGCCATGCCCAGCTGGGTTTTATCGAACCCGGCACCCTGGCGGCGCGGAAAGAAAAGTTTGCGCAGGCAAACGACGCGGAATTCACCAGGAGCCACCCCGAGTTTACGCGTGAACTGGAGGCATTTTTCAAAGATACGGAAGTCTTGTTACAACGTTTCGCGGAAGACCCGACCGGCGGCATGGAGCTCGGATACATAGTGCCGGGCGACCCCGAGGACAATCGCTGGCGCTCGGCCACATTGGTATTGCATGACGCGGTGATTCGCGTGTTCAAAGAACACGATGAATTTCGTGTCGAAAAAGGTATGAAGGATATTTTCAAGGACGACCCGGATGACGAAAAGTTACAGGCTAAGCGCAGCATACAACGCGGTATGGACGATCTTATCCACCATCAGACGCAATTCGGTGTGTATCTGTTCTTTCCGGTTTTGTTCAAATTGCCGTCTTCACAAGCGGGCGACCGACAACCTTTACGGGTGTTGAATTTGTTATGGCGAGCCGACGACAGCGGTAGTTCTAAATTTTCGTCGGCGCACATCGATTCACAACAACACATATCCCAAAACGCAGTATTTGATGTGTTACGCGATAATTTGATGACGCGCGCGATCGATCACAGCAAACGATTGGAGCACCGTTTGTCGATAGACGACTGAGCGGAGGTGCGTGCATTTTGCAGCCATTCTCGTCGGGTTAGCTGCCCGTAGTGGGCAGCGGCTATTGCGGGTGTTGAATCCGTTCTAAGATTTTCTGCTCGCAACGAGAATTCGAGTTTTAATCGAGAGCACTGTGTTCACGCTTCAATCGTGAAACGCCATGTTGTAACCGCGTTGTGGCGTGTCGTTTGCCTTGAATACCGTTGCACCGGGGCCGTCGGACGTGGCTCGGTCCCGATTATCGCTGGCGTCTGGAGGATTTGTTGACCGAAACGTTGTCGTTAACCGCAGAAATGGTTGCGGTGTTGGGATTACTCGCCTTCACTGTATTTCTCTTTGTTTCCGAAATTGTACGGGTCGATCTGGCCGCCATCATCGTCATGGTGCTGCTGGGGATCACGAGTCTATGGCCCGGTTACGTAGGTCTGGTACCGATCGAGCAGTTGTTTAGCGGATTCTCCAGCAACGCCGTAATGTCGATCATCGCCGTCATGATTATCGGCGCCGGTTTGGACAAGACGGGGGTCTTGAGTCGTTTGGCCGCAAAAATCCTAAAGGTAGGCGGCAACACTGAATCGCGCATTATTGCCATCGTATCTGCCACGGTTGGCGTCATTTCGAGTTTTATGCAAAACATCGGTGCGGCGGCGCTGTTTTTGCCCGTTGTCAACCGAATTGCCCGGCGTGGCGGATTTTCGTTATCGCGACTGTTAATGCCGATGGGCTTTTGCGCGATTTTGGGGGGCACCATCACGATGGTGGGGTCGAGCCCGTTGATTTTGTTGAACGACTTGATCTTGGCTTCGAACCGGGCATTGCCCTCGGGTTATTCGCCAATGGACACGTTCACCCTGTTTTCGGTGAGTCCGATCGGGCTGGTGATGTTGGCGGTCGGAATTTTGTACTTTGTGTTCCTGGGCAAGTGGGTACTGCCGGTATCGAAGCGCGAAACTGCTGATTCCGCCACCACTATGCAATATTTCCGCGACGTCTATGGAATCGACGGCTCGGTCTACGAGCTGCGCGTAACGCCCGACAGCGCACTTGTCGGCAAGACATTGGACGACATCGAAAGTCGAGGCCGCGAGGGCTGGGTTCTGGCCATGCAAAATGGTCAGGATTTACGGGTCGCGCCCAGTGGTGCAACGGAAATCTGGGCTGGCACCAACATCGCGGTGCTAGGACTGCACGATACGGTCGCGGCATTTGCCCGTGAATTCGGACTGGAAATCCGCACTGAGATGGATGTCTTCGCGGAAATCCTCAGCGTCACGAGCGCGGGAATCTCCGAGGTTGTTATACCACCTGATTCGTCGATGATTGGACACACGTTGCGCGAAGCCGGTATGCGCAGGCACTACGGCGCCACAGTACTGGCCGTATACCGTATCGATGAAGTCCTCGATTCCGATCTCGCGGACCTCGTGTTCCAAGCGGGCGACACGATGGTGCTACACAGCCGCTGGCGCGATTTGGCCCCAATCGCCAAAAACAAAAATTTCGCCGTAGTGACGGATTTCCCGCGCGACGATACGCGTCCCCACAAGCTCAAATACGCGGCCGGGTTTTTTGTGCTGACTTTGTGTTTACTTCTGTTTACGGAGCTTCGGCTGTCGGTTGCGTTGATGGTCGGTGCCGTGGGAATGATCGTAAGCGGCGTTATCCGGCTCGACGAGGCGTATCAGGCGATCGGCTGGCAGAGTGTGTTCCTGTTGGCCAGCTTAATTCCATTGGGAATCGCGGTGGAAGAAAGCGGCACCGCCGCATGGGTCGCACAGCAGGTGCTAATCGTTATGGGTGATGTACCGATATGGATACTGCAAGCCGCGATCGCTGTATTAGCCACGGTATTTACACTGGTAATGTCCAATGTTGGAGCAACCGTATTGTTGGTGCCACTCGCCATCAATATTGCAATACGGGTCGGCGCCGATCCGGCTATCTTCGCGCTGACCGTCGCCTTGGCGACGTCAAATTCGTTTTTGATTCCGACTCACCAAGTCAACGCTTTAATCATGGGGCCCGGTGGCTACCGCGTTAAGGATTTTATTCGCGCGGGTGGGATTATGACGATCGTTTTTCTGGTTGTTATCTTGGCGATGCTGAACTTGGTGTTTTGATCTGAACTGCCCTGCATCCGAACCGCCTCAACACCGACTAACTACATTAATCCATAAAACGGTTGCACCCTGACATAGTCACCGGGTGCGGCACTGTCGTCGTCGTCGACAAGTATTACAAAGCAATTGGCGACGCTCATGCTGTGCAACAATCCGGATCCCTGATCGCCGGTGCTGCGCACGATTGATTGCCCTTGAGAATCACGCGACAAAATGGCGCGATAAACTTCGGTGCGACCGGGTTTTTTGCGGAATCTCGATACTGAGCGTGCCTGCACCGTTGCCTCAGGTTCGATATTGTTCTCTCCCATGAGCCGCCGCAGTGCCGGTTGCACCAGTTGGTAATAGGTCACCATGACTGCGACCGGGTTGCCCGGAAGACCAAAAAACAATGCATCACCGATACGGCCCTGTGCGAACGGCCGACCCGGCCGTACCGCAACTCGCCAGACCTGGACTGAACCGACTTTGCGCACGACCTCCAGTACATGGTCGGCCGAGCCTGTCGATACGCCACCCGAGCTAATCACGACATCATGATTGCTGGCGGCATCGTGCAACACTTGTAGCAGGTCGCTCGGGTTATCGCGCTGGATACCGCAATCCGAGATTTCCGCATCGATGCGCCGCAACATCGCCATGATTGTGTACCGGTTGCTGTCGAACAGCGCACCGCTGTCGAGATCCTGGCCGCGATTGCGAAGCTCATCGCCGGTCGACAATACGGCCACCCTAATTCGGCGGCGCACTGTCACCGTGGTGACGCCTAATGACGCGAGCACTCCCGCTTCCGCCGGGCCAATGCGAGTGCCGGCGTTAAGTACCGTCTGGCCCCGCCTTATATCCTCGCCGGCGGGCCGGACGTTTGCGCCGGCGCGATGCCCTGGGCCGATTCGGACTTCGTGCTTGCCGATGACCTCGACATGTTCCTGCGGGACGACCAGATCGGCACCGCCCGGAATGATTGCGCCGGTCATGATCCGTACGACCTGACCCGGTTGCAGCGAACCGCGATGGGGTCGCCCTGCTTTAGATGTGCCCGCTACCGCAAACACCATGGCATGACTGGACGGAACCTGGCGGCTGTCCACGGCGTAGCCGTCCATCGCGGCGTTTCGATGCGGCGGCACGTCGATCGGGGAGGCGATGTCATCGAACAATACGCGTTCGGTTGCGTCCTCAGGGGTCACCGCTTCGCTGTCGCGGATCGGCAGTACATTACGCAGGACACGATCCTTCGCTTCCTGCAGCAGGATCAGATTGGAATCCGTTTCATAACAATCTGATTTTGAGTTCTTGCCGAGCATGATGCGTCTCGCTAATTATTCATTTCCAAACATTATAGTGGACCGAACCTTTTCGCGGGTACCTCAAATTTCGGCGCTGTCGGATAGAGCTGTGGTCGCCGCTCGGATGAAGCATTGGATTCTAAGTGAAAAACGCCGAACGGCGCCGTAATTTGGGGCGGGATGCGCCGTCGCAGACCGGATTGATAACTGGCCGATAGCCGGGGGATGATTCGCCGGCCTCCCAGCGCCTTTTCGATTCCGTCGTGCGGAGACCGGCCGGTTGGGCCGCGATATCAGCGCGGAGGTCGATGTCGACGCCGGCGAATTACTGCTCGTCCTTTAGTGCATTATCGTGCGATGATCGGTGGCAAAATCCGGTTGATTCCAATGTCGGCAGCCCCCGGTGATTCAATCACGTATTAACCATGAGGGATCCAGATGGACGAAGACGTACTTAACATTCAAATTCGAAAGTTTCTGAAGAAAGTGGGGATCAATTCACAACGGGAGATCGAAGGCGCGGTGCGCTCGGGGCTCGACAGCGGCAGATTGAAGGGCGATGAGACCCTTAATGCTAGCGTGACGTTGCGGGTGCCAGCGGTGGGCGTCGAGGTCACGATCGAGGACGATATTAAGCTACAGTAGCAGGTGGCTCCGGACCACCCTGTATAAAATCTTCGGACTAGCCTGTGGCAGGGCGGCGACCGTCGCGGCGGGCAACGGCTACTTGCTTGGGTTTTGGTTTGGCGTCGAGGTGCAAGCGGTCGGCCCCGCTGTAGACGAGAAAATGCCGGCCTTTGGCGCGCGCAATCATCATCACGCCTAGATCTTGCGCTAACTCCAGGCCCATGTGGGTAACGCCGGAGCGCGATAGTAAAACCGGTATGCCCATATGGGCTACCTTCATGACAATTTCGGAGGTTAGGCGTCCGGTCGTGTAAAAAATCTTGTCGCCTCCGTCGATTTCCTGCAGCCACATGTAACCCGAGATCGTGTCGGCGGCGTTGTGGCGGCCGACATCTTCGACGAACATCATCACGTCGGTTTCGTGGCACAGCGCACACCCGTGTACCGCACCGGCCTGTTTATATATTTCATTGTGTTGGGCGATATTGCCCAGCAAGCCATACAGCGTGGATTGTTTGATGGTGACTGCAGGTAAGCGGGCGTCATAGAGTTTATCAAGCGTACAGCTGAACACCGTACCTTGACCGCAGCCCGTCGTCACCGTGCGTTTGGCGAGCTTATCCTGCCAATCGGTGATGCCTTCGCCGCGCTGCGTCGTAATCGCTGCTTGCTCGCGATCCCAGTCCACGTGCACCGACTCGATGTCGTCTAGGTTCTCGATGAATCGCTGATTACGCAGGTATCCCAGGGTCAGTACCTCGGGGTGCGTACCGAGCGTCATTAATGTCACCAC
>JAOTWM010000232.1 GCA_029862885.1 Gammaproteobacteria bacterium | reverse complement strand
CACTTAATGCCAGCACCTTCGCATTAGCAACTAGTGGAACATGACCAACGAGTCCAGATTTCTCGCCGAGCCGGACGTCGATGCGCCCCCCAATCCCGCACTCGTGGGCCATGGCGGCAGTCCCGGCATCATTGAGCGTACCGAGTATTGCGTTTTTCGCTTTAGAGTCCAGTAGCGTCTGGAGCAAACCCGTGGTGTCGCCCGGCCCACCACCACCGGGATTATCCTGAGTATCGGCCAGCACTACCGGCCCACCTTGCGTTGCGACCACACGCTGCGCCTCGCGCACCGCGTCGCTCGCGATCCAAATCTTGCCACCGAACAAGTTTTCCTTGGCTCTTATCTCATCGAGCATAATGCCGGTGGCTTCATTCGCCGCCTGCTGAGTCGTGCCGTAGGCAACAACGGACGGGCCGACATCGTATATATCTGACAGATGAAATCCGCATGCGAATGATACGGCCGTCGCCTGGTCCGAAATCAAACCTGGAAGATAATCGTATAGCGACTTTGCCGGTTCGATTAACGTGCATCCCCAGTTAAGCGGAATCAGAAAATCCAATTGACGAAATGACTTTTTCCAGTCGGCCCCGCTACGTAATATGGTATCGAGGTGCCGCGCGGTGCGCGCACCGGTTTCACCCATGTCTATATGTGGATAGGTTCGAAAAATATCCAATACCGTAGAATGATCGACCATCTTCTGCGTTACGTTGGCGTGCAAGTCGAGGCTCACGGCAATGGGAATATTCGGCCCAACTGCCTGGCTGACGCGGCGCAGGATTTCACCTTCACCATCCTGAAAGTGTTCACACACCATCGCGCCATGCAAATCCAGATAAATTGCGTCAATGGGAAGCACGGACTGTAATTCGTCCAGCAACATGGACATGATGGTCTCAAAGGCATGTCGGGTTACGTGCGCGCACGGAGTGGCCGAACACCACAATAGCGGCGCGAGCACATGGCCTTTGTTTTCCAGGGCGTCGATGGCGCCGTTAATGGGCAAATGCACGCCACGCAGCGCCTCGAACATCGTGTCACCACGCGCCAGCGGCGGCCATTCATCGGCACGCTCGAATGCGTGATAGTCGGCCCTGATAGGCGCAAACGTATTCGTCTCGTGCTGCCAGCCGCCGACTGCGATTGTTGCCATTTTCTTATTGCGGGCGCTTCTGGGCTAAATGCGAGCGTGCCTGATATTGTATTCGGTCAATGCAATTACTCAATGCAGCACAGATCGAAGACTTTCCGTTATCCAACCCCCGACAGTGTCTGCAGGTACGCCAGTACGCCATCGCGATCTTCATGAATTAGTAACATCAACAAGTCGCCGGGTTGCGTCCAATCGATCGCGGCACGCACGGCATCGATTTCGTTTTCTACAACGCTGATTCTTTCCGGTTCGATTCCCCGATGCACGAATTCCTCGCGCAGAATGGCGGCCGTCTCCCCATGCCTCCGGCCTCGAGCGTACTGGTTCAATTCTTTCACAATTACGCGGTTTAGCGGTATCGCCGCGGCGGCTTGCGCCAACTCGCGGATATCTTCGTCGCGGCGGTCTCCGGCCTGACCGATCACGAGCAGTTGACGCATTCCCGGGGCATGGCGCGCGATATCCAGAAAAGCGCTGACGCCGTGCGGATTATGCGCAAAATCGACCATCACCCGCGCACCATTTACTACGAATTGGTTGCAGCGGCCCGGGTTATCCTGATTGCTCATCGCAGCCAGACCACCGGCCATTACACCGGGAGCAGCACCCATCGCGCCGGTAAGCCCGACCGCAGCCAGCACATTGGATATATTGTGCACGGCGGTGCCACCCAGCGTCACTGGAATTTCCACCACCGGCAACAATTCGTATCGGGTATGGTTTTGATATAACACTACCATTCCACTTTCGACAGTACATTTTTGTGCTGCCTCTTCCAACAGAGGGTGCCCGGGATCGAGGGAAAACCAGACAATATTGAACGGCGCATCGCGGCCACGCGCAGCCAGCGATGCGTCGTCGGCATTTAACACCAACCGACTGTGCCGATCGCATGCTTGGGTCACAATCCACTTTACATCGAGCAGTTGCTCGACGGTTTCGACGCCAAACTCACCGAGGTGATCCGCCGCTACGTTTGTAATCACGGCCGCATCAGCACGGCGCACGGCAAGCCCACGCCGTAACATCCCACCGCGAGCGGTCTCCAATACGGCGGCATCGACACGATCGGAGCGCAATACCGTTCGTGCCCCTCCGGGGCCGGAGAAATCGCCTCGTTCTACAATCTCGCCCGCCGTAGCGATCCAATCCGTCGAACTTAGCCCGACTTGCAAACCGGCGGCTTGCAATATCGCTGCCGCAAGACGGACGCAGGTTGTCTTACCGTTAGTGCCTGTGACTAAGCCGACGGGAATCGCGGCAACCGAATTCCAATCGACTGCCTCGGGAACGGGTATATCAGTGACCGGCCAGGAACGGCTATACCGGCCATATCCAAGCGAGACAGAGTCGTCGTCGCGCAACCAAGGTACTCGGTGTCTTTCAGCGCCGTCGATAACGTCTAATAACCTTGGATTGCGCTCCCCGCGAACCAGCTCCGTTAACCGGGCGGCGGCGCACTCAAAATCGTCGAATTCACTACGGCCGATCTTTGCGGCGGCAGCTTCAAACGCCCACTCGTTTACGTCGGTAGCGGCGTATAAACAATCCACCGGTGCGGATATCGCGAGGCTGACACCGTTACTATAGCGACGTTCGCAAGTCTGTTCCGCGCCCCAACCCAGGGCCGTTAGCATGCCGTGTACTTGCGCGCGCCATTCGACGACAAAGGTATCCATACAATCGCCACTATCGAATTGCACATCTATAACAGCACCGACACGGGACCATAGCAAATTGGGGCCGGTAAGACGTCGCGAACTCACAAGCTTCATGATGGATCCAGACGGCCGTCGCTTGAAAATCTGCCAGTACGACCTGATTGCTAGTCGGATTCTTCCTTCGCTAAGCGCACACCGCGTTCATCGCGAATGATTTCAGCGCCCTTTTCGAGCTGAAAATCACCGTACTCCTCAAGATCTACGACGACCCCGGCCGTCTTGGCAGGAGACTCGTCGACGACCTCCGAACCCGGCTCGAAGTAAACGATCTGCTTCCATGTCCGCGCGACTGCATCGCCGAGAATCAGCACCAGATCTCCGGCCCTTGCCAGTGACAATCCGCGGTGATTAGCCTCTTGTTCATCAACGACAACATCAACTTGACCTTCCTGTACTCCATTCTCTAACAAAGTATCGCGCAACAGATTGGGTACTTCATCGTGGCCGCGGCCGCGCGCGTGATCGTCGCGTCGGCATATATAATGATCGAATCGACCCGCCGTAATCGCTGCAATTTCCCTGATGTCTTCGTCACGACGATCTCCGGGAGCCGAAAATACCAGTATTATTCGACCGTTCACGTCAAGCCGGTCCACCACCTGACAGATCGTTTTTACCGCCGCCGGATTGTGTGCGTAATCGAGAATAACTTTAAATGGATGCTCATTGTAAACATTGAGCCGTCCCGGCGCCTGGAAGAACGTGGTATCGAAGGTACGCAGACCATGGCGAATGTTTTCCAGGCTAATACCAAGACTGTGGGCCATGGCAGCAGCGAACATGCTGTTTTGGACATTATGCAGCGCGCGACCCTCGAGGGTGGCTGGGATCAGGTGTGTCCATAACAGCGGAATGTGCTGCCCTTTATCGTACACCGTGATCATATGACCGTTCATGCCCTCTTCCAGGACCACGGCCAGGCCGTTATCGCGGATATGTTCCTTCACCAGGGGATGGGCGTGATTCATGGTGATGTAGCAGATGCGTTCGGCATTACTGTAGTCAGCCATCTTCAAACACAACGCATCGTCGGCATTGAACACGGCAACGTCCTGCGCGACCTCAATGACGATACGTTTCACTTCGGCCAACTGCTCGACGGTGTCGATACCGCGCAGACCGAGATGATCGGCGGTGACATTGAGACAGGCCGACACGTTGGATCGGTTAAATCCCATGCCACGCCGCAACAATCCACCGCGCGCGGTTTCCAAAACCGCCGCATCCACCGATGGATCGCACAACACCATACGCGCGGACGCCGGACCCGTCATATCGCCGGAAACACTGAGTTGTCCGTCGATATACACACCATCGGTAGAAGCCAATCCCACGGTACTGCCCGACAGCTTTAAGATATGAGCCAACATGCGGGACGTGGTGGTCTTGCCGTTGGTGCCGGTAATAGCGGCGATGGGGACGCGGGTTGGCGTTCCAGCTGGAAACAGCAAATCGATCACCGGTTTGGCGACATCGCGCGAGGTGCCTTCGCTCGGCGCGACATGCATGCGGAATCCCGGGGCCGCGTTAATTTCGCATATCGCACCGCCAGTGTCGCGATACGACTCGGTAATGTCGGTGGTAAGAAAATCCACACCGCCCACATCAAGGCCGATGGCCATGATGGCGCGCTCCGCCATTTCGCGGTTGTCCGGATGGATCACGTCGGTGACGTCGATTGCGGTTCCACCGGTAGACAGATTGGCCGTAGCGCGCAGGTACACGATCTCGCCTTTGGCGGGCACGGTGTCTCGGGAGTAATTCATTTTCTCCAATAATCGTTCCGCCTGATGGTCGAACTCGAGACGAGTGAGCACTTTCTCATGCCCCACGCCACGGCGTGGATCTTCATTGACCTTCTCGACCAACGCTTCGATAGTGAGCACACCGTCTCCCACCACATGCCCCGGCACACGTTTGGCCGCGGCTACCAGCTGGCCACCCACCACCAGTAACCGATGATCGAGACCCTGGATAAAACTTTCCACAATAACAGTACGGCCGTGATCGCGCGCCTTGTCGAATGCAAGTTCCACTTGCTCACGCGTATTAACATCGGTGGTTACACCGCGTCCATGGTTGGCGTCGAGCGGCTTGATGACAACCGGATAGCCGATACGCTCGGCGGCCTGGACCGCGCGGCGCTGGTTGTAAACGGCGATTTGTTTAGGAACAGGCAGCCCCAAGTCCCCCAACATGCGATTCGCCTCTTCCTTGTCGGAAGCTAATTCCACGGCTATATGGCGTGTTTCGCTCGTAACCGTGGCCTGAATACGCTTCTGGTAACGGCCGTGGCCAAACTGGATCAGGCTGTAATCGTTCAAACGAAACCAGGGAATATCGCGTTGTTCGGCAGCCCGCACCAACGATGCGGTACTCGGCCCGAGCGCTCGGCGTTGCGCGTAGCGAATAAAATCGTCGCGCTCTTCGGCGAAGTCGAAGTTCTCCGGCGGCGCATCGTCGGACTTAAGTCGCGGCGGCAGCAGATGCTGCAACAGATTAAACGCAAGCTTGCCGGCCGCCTGCCCCACGTGTTGATCTTCGTACTGAAACACCATATCGTACTGTCCTTCAACGCCACTGGACCGTGTTTTCCCAAAGGTCACCTCGGCGCCGGCGACATTTTGCAGTTCGATCGCCACATGCTCCATGACATGTCCCAACCACGTTCCCTCATCTTCCTTCATACGTCGCACAAAGCCACCAGGTTCCCGATACGAGCAGCCATGTTCATGCAAACCGGGAAGCGCTTCCAACAAACCATCGACCATCTCATCGCCGAGCCGCGCGGTCGGCCAATGCTCGAGTTCACCGAGATCGATCAGCTGATGAATGACCGGAAACAGCGCGTAAATATTCGGCCCTTGGTAGACCGTGGTCGATAGTATTTTCATTTCCACACCACCGTGGTTTGCACGGAGAATCTCATGGATTTAAATCGTCGCACACCGCGCGGATAAATCATAAGAGGCTTCGCGCGCGAGGATATGCACTTTGAGGTCAATCATACTCAGCGGTGAGGATTCCGATTGACTTGCCCGCTTGCCAAGTTCAAGTTGCGATGTATCGACCACAGTAACAGCACCACTGCCTTCGACTTGGAATTCATCCCTTGGTCCGATAAAAGCCGCCGTGTCCTCATCCACCCCAAGGCCCAACAACTCCGGATGATCCGACAACGCAGCCAACAACCGCCCAAACCGGTTTCGCTGACGAAAATGCTGGTCAATAATGACATTGGAAAGCAAACCCAAACCATCGGTCAGATGTACCATGCCGGCCCGCGGCATCGTGCCACCCTTACCACCGATAATCATGCGTGCAGACAGAAACGCGGCACCCGCGGACGTCCCGGCGATGTGCAACCCTTTTGCATTCAGATCGATAAGAAATTCTGCGAGTGGCGTGGGCCCGATCAAGCGCCCGAGACGGCGCTGATCACCACCAGTGAAAAATACGCCGTCGGCGTGTTCGAAGCGGGATAAGGTGTCCGTTCTCGCACAGTCCGAGCGCGATCGAATCGACTCTATCTCAACGTCTCCTGCGCCAAGATCAAGAAACAACCGTCGATAGTCGTCCCCCGTATCTTTCAGCTGCGAAGCCGTAGGGATCACTACAATCCGGCCATCACGGCCCCCGCATAGCTCGACGAAACGCCGCAGAATTCCCGGGTGTCGCAGCTTGTTCTCGGCCCCTCCAATGGCAACGATGTAGCCACGCTCATTGTTCGTACCTGTCATAAGTTTTCAAAGTGTCCGAGTCTAAGTAATTGTGAATCTTGTACATGCCATTGGCCCATCGCCATGGTGCCCCATAAGGAACCGTCTTCGTTCAGGACCACGAGATCAGCGTCACACCCCTTTGCAACCACTCCTTTATACCGGAGGCGGAGGTGGCGTGCCACGTTGGATGTAAATGCGGGCACTACATCCTCTAACGGAACGCCGACCCGCGCCAAAGCATTTATTACATCGAGCAGTACCCGCGGATCGCCGACGCCCATACGAGTGACATGTCCGTCATCGTCGAACTGAGGCAAACAACCCCCGCCGTCAGAGCTTACCGTAATGTGATCTGGCGAGCATCCCGACTCGAGGTAGCGAATTAGCGCGCGATCTGCGCCAATTCCGGTATCACCTTCTACAAGCGGATAGGCTGTAATATCGATCGTACAACCCGCCTTGGTCAATTCCATCGCTTCCAGGAATAACGGCTCATTACGATTCACATGGGTAGGATTGAAGACCCGAGCTGGAATCTCACTTTGAGCAATTGCATCGTGGACCATGGATAGGCGGCGCTCACCGTCGCCGAGATGCAAATGCACCACGCCAGCCTTGCCGGTCATCATACCGGCGACGTGCGAATCGGCGGCAACGCGCAGTAGCTCGTCGAGCGTCGGTTGGCTGGAGCGATGATCGCTGATTGCCAGCTCGCCGACACCGATGATGGGATCGATGTACACAATGTCACCGCGTACACTGCCCGTTAATGTCGTGCACGGCACGTGGTAACCACCCGTATAACAATAGGCGCTCAAGCCTTCGTCGATCAGGCCGCGGGCACCCGTCACCAGCGAACCCGTCGTGTGCACCGTATCGTCGGTACCCAACAAACCAACCACGGTGGTGACTCCAGCCCCGGTGTATTGGCTGAGCTTCACAGTGGGCACTCGCGAGCTGTAACCCGACTCACCGCCGCCGCCGTTGATGTGGGAGTGTCCGTCCACCAGACCCGGAATCAACCGCCGACCTTCCGCATCCACCGTAACGACGTTTTCGATCGAACCGAGATCGATTGCATCGGGACTCATCGATACGATTTTGCCCGCGGCGACCAGCAAGTGCTGGACACCGAGGCTTTCAGGCGCAAAGACTTGGGCGTTGGTGATGTGTATGAACATGTTGGATTCATTAGGTTGTGGCTGGGATGATACACCAGAATAACTGTGCGGAATTGCTCAAGAATTCACTTGTGTGTGTTGATCATGAAGAATCCGGGAATAGGTCGGCACTTTATTTTTCGCTGGGCCGATTGGTCCAAAATGCATA
>JAOTWM010000231.1 GCA_029862885.1 Gammaproteobacteria bacterium | reverse complement strand
GAAAGCGGTTTCCATAACGCCAGAACTCCCATCTTAGGTGCGGTAACTTCCGATAAACGAGAATCTTTTGGGTGTAGCAAGACAGCAATCGATCCAACGGATTGCGGACGATGCTGAATCGAAAATAGTCGTTACTGTCTGCTACCGTTGCAAGGGGGATGTAGTTCCAGGCAGCTTCATTGGGGTGGTTCCGGTACGGTAAACCTGCGCGCTCTGCAATTGCAGCCTTGATCGATCGATTGGCGACTTTGGCCACCGGTACGTAGATCAGCCTCAGTTCTGACACGGCAATGGCCTTCGGGATCTCCAACAGGTAGGTGCAGTAAAGAAACGGGATCGATCGCAGATGCGGCGAGACTTTGACTCGGTTCTTTACTTTATCGACCGCGCGGAAAGTCCACTTCCAGAAGAGTTGATTTGCTGCCCCCATCTATTTGCCTCCGCTGATTCGTGGGGACCATTCGCCGCCCCATAGACACCGCGACACCCGCGCGCAAGAAGGTTCGCCAAATAACTCGAGTGTATCCCAGATCACTTGACAAATATTGAATCGGTAGGCCCGCAAAAGATCATATTTACTGCCGTCCCATGGGGAGGGTCGACGGTAGTGCGATGACCACCAGAACGCTATAATTCCTATCCGTTCCTCAGACCCGGGAGATTTTCAAATAAACGGAGCTTGACCCTCGCATTGTTGTAGTGCCCCTGGCTAAAAAACGACAGGAACAAGTCTGGTGCGGACGGATGAACAAGACCCCGTTAGTAATCAATAAGCAACACCTAAGGAGAGAAATATGAAATCAAGCGCTGTGAAGTTTTTGGGAATCGGATTCTTGATCTTTGCGCTGCCGGTCGCCGGTGTTCTGGCGGACGATGCAGATGACGCCGCTAATGCCGATCCCTTCGAACTTATACTGGCTGATGACGGCGTCGCCAGTTTACCTTTGTTTAAGGGACCATTCCCGGAAACAGAGAACATGATATTCCTCAGCCAAATTGATCCTGAGGATCTAGGTGCGCTGCCTGTGCCCGGTGTCTGGGCTAAGGGAATGATGAATGATATCGGCGGCTGGACTTCGCCCAACGGAGAGGAATATGCGCTGGCCCCTAACTCGGGCGGCATTGCCATTGTACGGGTCACCGATCCTGAAAATCCTGAGTTCTTGGGGCGAGTTGAGAGCCAGAATCCGTTCGACTTCCGCAACATCTGGGGTGATCCCGACACCTTTGGTAATTACGCCTACTTTACGACTGAGATCGACGACTCCAGCATCGTCATTATCGATATGTCTGGCGCTGACGCCTTGCCGGCAGTCGATGACCCCTTCACCGATCTGCCATTGTCGACCTTCTTTGTCGCCCCCGGCGGCTATGACGGCTCTCACAATATCGTCATCAACAAGGAAAGCGGTTTTGCCTATACGGCAGGTACACATCTTAAGGCTGGAGCGGCCAATAATGCCTGTGGCACGGAACAGCCGGCGCGCTTCAATACCCTGATTCTCGACCTGAACGCGGATCCAACCAATCCGCCGGTGGTAGCTTGCATCGAGAATGCGGGTGAACACGACTTCCATGTTGTGAACTACACTGGGCCAGATGCCGATTATGTGGGCCGGGAAATTTTATTTGTGTTCGACGGGCGCGATCGAGAGGGACAGGCGGAAGATCCTCCGAATCCTGTAGGCGGGAAGACTTTGATTTGGGATGTCACCGACAAAAATTCTATCGTGGAAATCGCCAGCTTCAGATTGCCCGGTCTGGTCTTTTCGCACAACGGAGCAACGACAGCTGAGCAGGATTTCCTGTTCATTGGCGACGAGATCGACGAGCTCGTACTGGCGGGCTGGTCCTTTAGTTTCGTATTTGCCATACCGGTTGACGAGCCCACCAACAAACCGCAGACCGGGACTTACGTGATCGACATACGCGATCTGGATAACCCTGTATTATTCGATCGGTATGAAGACGGTACCGTCGGTTTAGATCACAATTTCGTGGTTGAAGACGGTAAGCTCATCATTGCCTCCTACACCTCTGGGGCGCGTGTCCTCGAGATTGGTCGGGATGGCAATGGCGACGTCAGCCTGTCCCCTGCTGCGGTCATGGATACGGAGCCCCGCTTGCAAGAGAATATTCTAAACATCAATCAAGAAGAGAAGTTCGGCTCGGCCTTCCTCGGTCAATGGGGTATTTTCGCTTTTCCAGATAGTGACACGATCATCGCTTCCGACATTAACAACGGCCTGATCGTGATGAAACTGAGCGACCAACCCTGCAAAGGCATCAAGTGCAGCAAGTAAACGCTAAATTCACCTGACGCGTCATTACGTCGCGAAAGGCTTCGAATATTCCAGCAGTATGAGCCCCCTTCGGGTGCCTAAGATTTGCAAAACACCGGGCACCTGAAAGGGGGCCATCCCCACCGGGAAAATGTAGCCTCGGGCGGCTAGCGATTGTGTTCTACGGTTTCTGACTCTCTTCTGGATCAAGCTGGTCCATCACTATATGTGCTTTAGGCGATGTGGGTGCCTTACTCGACGCCAAACGAACTTGTTCATCTGAGTCGTTAGCGCCATTGCGCAGATAGCGCCGTGCCGTTTCGGTGTCATGCTTCCAAAGGGCTTGGGCTGCCTTCACCCGTTCGTTTGAATCTGCGCTACCGTAAAGCAGAATGTTCCCCAGTGCCATAGTGGCGCGTTCACCGCCGATCTGACCGAGCGCGCCGATCGATTGCAAGCGTACGGACGAATGTTCATCCAACAACGCGGCTTCGAGCGCAGGCACAGCCCGATGGTCATGCAAATTTCCAAGAGCAATAACCGCCCGGGCACGCATGATCGGTTGTTTAGCCCCTTCAAGCACTCGCACCAATTTGGTAAGCACCTTTCCCTTTTCATTTTCTGCCGATGAAGCCGCTTCATTTGATAGGCGCAAGACCTCATCGTTGAGCAATTTGACTTCAGCGTGATCAAGGTTGCCGGCGAAATCGTTATCCCCTTCCTCAACCTGCGCATCATCATTCAATGTTCCTTGCGAACCCACCAACCATACCTGCGATATGACACGTTGCGTGACCCCGTTCATTGTGGGTTCGTAGAAAATGACGCGGTTCGTGTCGCCCACAAGGCGCTCAACGACTTCCAGAACCGACATGTTGTCGAACGATACGCTTACTAGTGGGAACTCGATAGAATCGTCAGCCACGATGACTTTGAATCCGACCAACGCTCCGATTTTTTGAACCACTTCATTAAGTGGTGCATCACGGGCCTCAACCGTCAATGACTCGCCGTTTATCTCGATCCAGGTATTAGACGGTTCGGCATTCACGCCGGTGGACACCGCGTCGGCGCTAGCAAACACACCGATCAAGACGAGTACGCTGCTTAGCATCGATAAGCCTAGCGAATTGTTCATGTCTTGCCTCTGACAGGCGAGTTTCTCGAGCGGCTATTATACCGCCCGTAAGCAATTAACGATCAAAGTAGTGACGCTTTGACTGACCCGCGTGCCATCCTAGCTGGTTCCTCGATTTATTGTCTGTCTGCATCTCATACAGGATTCGTAGCATTTCCGCGCGCTCCGTACCCATGAAGCGCTCGCCGATATTCTTGGCGTTTTGATCGAAAACCCGCCTGCGACCCATGTTCCGTATTCTGGCCTGTCCCTATAATTGCGTTGTAGTTAGACAGGCAGGCGGTGCTCATACTTTTTATTGACTACAAATGATGTTTGGCGGTAACGTTTGATACAAGCAGAGAGAAGTGTCTTGAAACCAATACACACAATGCAACACGAAAAAGAGAGGTGACATGAAAAAGCACAAACTCGTTACAGGAATTGTTGGGGCACTTGCGCTTGCCGCATCTGCTGTGATTCCCGTCAGCGCCGCCGAAAAAATCAACGTCGGCATCTGCGTGTCGTGGCCGGGGTACGCCATGCTCAAGGTAGCTGAGGAAAAGGGTTTGTCACCGGATCTGGATTACAACTTCACCGTGTTTGAAGATCCCATTGGCGGGCACTTGGCAACGGCAGCCGGTCAGATCGATGTTTATATGTGCACCAACGACTATACGCCGCTGATTGCAGAGCGCGGCACTGACGTGGTCAATGTCGCCTTCACCAATCCGTCTTACGGTGTCGATCACATCATTTTCTCGCCGGAGGTAACGGCCGAGAACATCAAGGGCCAGAAAGTGGCAGCACCGCAAGCCTATATCGGCCATCTGCTCATGGGTTTGATGCTGGACAGTATCGACGTTGCTCCGGGTGAGGTTGAATGGGTCAACCTTAACTCCGACGAGGCCGTCGGCCCTATGATGTCCGGTGATCTAGCCGCGGCTTATCTGTATGAACCATGGATTTCCAAGGTCCTTGCAAACCGTAAGGGTGCCTACAGCGCGATCCATACGGCTGACCCGGCCATGCTGAAGACCGGTATTTTCATGGATGTCATTTACATGAACAAGAATTTCATCAAAGAGCGTCGTCAAACCGCACTGGACGTGATGAAGGCCCGCTGGGACGCAGTTCAGTATTGGCATGATCACACGGAAGAAGTAAACAAACTCCTTGCCGACTTCCTCCAATGGCCCGAGGAAGACGTTGGATACGTGATTGGGACCAACGGCAAATATTTCGAAGGCGGCATCTATATGTATGACTTCGATGAAACAGCCCGTGTGTGTGGCGCGCTAGACGGCGAGCCACCGTTCGGATTGCGCAATGGCAGCATGGTCGACGTCGTCACTTTGATCAATGAATGGTGGGTCAAACTTGGCCTCATGGATAAGGTCGTTGACTCTTCCGGTGCCGTCGACTGCTCCCTGGTGAGCGACCTCGTGACGAGTGGTTATCGTCAATCAATCTCTGCGAAGTAGTTACGTTTCATGGACGGGGGGCCTTGGTGCCCCCCATCACGCTTGAGATGCGCCTGATCGGTTTTCCCTCACGGTCCCGGGTGTGATGTTTTGGTCTGTATGACAGACCACGGGCTGGACCGGTTGCAGCATTCGTTATGTCGGTAGATTCGAACAAATCCCCGTTGCGGGTTACGATCCGAAAGCCGGTTTCCCGCACGACCGTCATACTTTTGGGCGTTGCTGTCTGGGTGATTTTTTTCGCCGCCTGGGAATTGGCGGTGATCTTCGAGGGCGTCAATGTGCTGCTGGTGCCACCTCCGGAAACGGTTTTGGCGACGCTTTACGAATTGCTGACGGGGGGTCGTTTTCCCGGCGACATCGGAATCAGTGTACTGCGGGTGGTGGGCAGTTTTGCCGGCGCGTGCGTGGTGGCCGTGCCGCTTGGCATCCTCATGGGTACGTTCGCGGCTGCGGAGTCCTTCTTCAATCCCTTTGTCTCGGCGTGGCGTTATCTGCCTGCACCAGCGTTCATTCCAATACTGTTGATGTGGCTCGGCACCGGCGAAGGCCCAAAACTTGCGTTGTTATTCATTGGCGTGGTGTTTTTCCTCATCACCCTGGTGATGGACTATACCAGGCAGGTTCGTATTGAACTGATTGAAACGGCTCTGACCCTGGGCGCATCCCAGAAACGGGTCTTGTGGACGGTGATCGTTCCTGCCGTCTTGCCAAACGTTGTCGTCGCCATGCGCCAGATGCTGGCTGTGAGCTGGACCTATCTGGTGATCGCGGAAATCGTCGCCTCCACCACGGGCATTGGTGCCATGATGATGCGCGCACGCCGGTTCCTCCACACGGACGAGATCATGGCGGGCATCCTCGTCATCGGCCTTCTGGGTCTCCTGTTCGATCTTCTGTTCCGCTGGCTGCATCGTGCCCTATTCGGTTATTTATATAGCCAAACGCGGTGAGGGAGGCGCTCATGATTCATGATTCCGAAACTACGAATGATACTGCCAAACTGATCGTCGAAGGCGTGGGCAAGGTCTTCACCCTGGCTGATGGGCAGCGGATCAACGCGGTCTCTGACATTAGTTTCTCCGTCCAGCGCAACGAATACTGCATTCTTTTAGGCCCGTCGGGTTGCGGTAAGTCCACTGTCCTCAGGATGATTGCCGGTTTGGAGATGCCCTCATCGGGACGCATGCTGCTTGATGAGGCACTTATTGCAGGCCCCGATCGTCATCGTGGCATGGTGTTTCAGAATTACACTTCCTTTGACTGGCTAACCGTCGAAAAGAATGTCGAATACGGCATGAAATGCAACGGCGTTCCGGCCAAAGAGCGCCGCGAACTTGCCGCTGATTTCATTGATCTCGTGCGCCTGACCAAGTTTAAGGAAGCATACCCCAGCGAGTTATCCGGGGGCATGAAGCAGCGTGTTGCCATTGCCCGGACCCTCGCCAACAAACCCAGTGTGCTGCTGATGGACGAGCCGTTTGGCGCCCTGGATGCTGAGACTCGCTGGAATATGCAGGAACTGATGATCTCGATCCTGGAGTCGACGGATACGACCGTGGTCATGGTGACACATGATATTGAAGAAGCATTGTATCTGGGCGACCGGATCGTTTTCTTCTCCAGTCATCCGGGCACTATCCTTGAAGACGGCCCCGTTGCCTTCAAGCAGGGGCGCAGGATGGGTGCGAAGGAGGAGGCCCTTGAAATCGACGGTTATGTGGAGGCTGAGCGACACATCATGGCGTTGATGCGGTCCCAGCGTCCGGACATCAACGACTGAGGATACCCATGGGAACCGTGCAATACGATTTTGGTGGAAAAACCGTTTTGGTGACCGGGGGCAGCCGGGGGATCGGTTACGGCATCGCCCGCGGGTTTGCAATGGCCGGCGCTGACGTGGCTATTCTTGCGCAGAGCCCGGGCGTGCATGATTCCGCAAAACACCTCGCCGATGAAACCAATGCGTCAGTCCAGGCGGTTCAGTGCGATATTACAGACGTGAACGCGGTCCGGCTCGCATTGCAGCCCTTCGACCAGATCGATGTCCTGATTAACAACGCAGGGCGTGAGCGGATTACCCCCATCCTTGACGAAGATGATGCGGTCGAGGAGACGTTTCGGCGAATTGTCGATGTCAACATGATGGGAACGTTCTATGTAACCCGTTATGCCGCGCGGAAAATGCCATCGGGCTCAACGATGATTTTTACCTGTTCCATTTGGAGCCGGACAGCGGTTCCCGAGTTTTCCGCCTATTGCAGCACCAAGCATGCAAACCTCGGATTCATGCGTTCCCTGGCTCAGGAGCTCGCGCCGCAGGGTATCCGTGTGAACGGAGTATGCCCGGGGTGGGTGCGCACGGATGCATCCATGCAGTCTCTCAGCAACATGTCCATGCGCACGGGCCGCTCGGAACAGGACTTGCTGGAGGAGATCACGGGCGCGCAGATTATGGGCGGATTGATGGAACCCGATGACATGGCGGGCACCTATCTGTTTCTCGCATCTGATGCATCGTCCGATATTGTGGGGCAGGCAATCATGCTGGACCGGGGGGAGGTGCTGGCATGACGCTGCAGGGAAAAAACGCACTGGTTACGGGCGGGAGTCGCGGTATAGGCCGGGCTTGTGCAGAGTCGCTAGCAGCAGAAGGCGCCCATATTACAGTTGTGGATGTACTGGCCTGTGATGAAACCGTTGATGCGATCTCAGCGGCCGGCGGAACTGCTCGCCAGATGCATTGTGATGTATCGGATGAAGACTCGGTCCTTGCGGTGTTTGAAAAACATTTCGCCGGGTCGTGTCAACTGGATGTTTTGGTGCACTGTGCGGGCGTCATTCATGAACGCGCACTGCTGGACACACCGATCGGTGAGTTTGATCGGGTTATCGCCATCAACCTGCGGGGTACATTCCTGGTCGGGCGTGAGGCGCTGCGGTGCATGTCTAAAACGGGAAGTGGGTGTGTCATTCTGACCGCGTCCGATATGGCGTACTGCGGTAGAGAAACGTTCTCTCCCTACGTTGCGTCAAAGCACGGGGTAATGGGGTTGG
>JAOTWM010000229.1 GCA_029862885.1 Gammaproteobacteria bacterium | reverse complement strand
AGTTCGTGATATGTTCGAGCAAAAGAGTGGCAAGTATTTGTTGATGGCGGGATTGCTATACGGTTCGGGACTGCGTTCGATTGAGTGCTGTCGGCTGCGGGTGCAGGATATCGATCTTCGTTACGGTGAAATTGTTGTGCGAACCTGGAAGGGTGGAAAGGATCGGCGCACATTGCTGCCGCGGAAGCTGATTCCGGCGATTGAACTACAGCTTGATGTGGTTGCGACTGAACGATTCCGGGATCTAGAGCGAGGCATGGGCTGTGTATCGTTGTCCGATGCGCTCGCGCGCAAGTACACTTCGGCTCCTAAGGAATTGGGCTGGTGGTATCTTTTCTGGCGAGTGACGTCGCACCGGATCCCGACACGGGGGAGCTTAATCGGCATCACATCCATGTGACCGTTTTGCGCAAAGCCATTCGCGTGGCGGTGTTGCAGGTCGGAATCAGAAAACGCGCAACGTTCAATTCTCTGCGGCATAGTTTTGCTACCCATTTATTGGAGGACAGCTATGACTTGCGTACGATTCAGGAGTTGCTGGGGCACAACCAAATATCGACGACGGCTATTTATTGTCATGTTTTAAACGAGGGCGGTCGCGCCATTATCAGTCCAGGCGATCGATTAACGGAGCCGGACATGGATAGCTGGCTACGCTAGAACAGACGGGACGTTCCCGCGGGAACGTCTTAACCGCAACGATACCTTTGGACGGGATCGCACTGCACGTCAGCCGTCATGTGGAGACGTTTCCCTAAAAACTGGCGAGTTGCTGTGAGGTCGGTTCGGCGCAGCAGTACCAGGCTTCGGACAAGTGGGGTATCGGTGTGCTGTGGGTGTTAATGGAAGCGTGGGGGCGCGGCGGCCGGCTGCAGCGTGGGCGGCATCCCAGATCGCAGCGAATAACTCTTCGCGCGGGCGCGCTGGCTCGGTGGCAGCGAGCTGCTCGACTTGCCGTTGCAGCGCATCAACGGTGGGATTGGCGTGGCGCCACGGATAGCCGAGCATTTCGGGGTCGAACGGGTCCACCACTTCGTGGATGTCGTCGAGGCGCAGCAAATAGGATCCTTCCGGGATAAGCAAACGAATAGCGAGCTGTACCGGCGGCACGCTATACACGAGATCGAGTTCAATCAGGCGTCGCAATAAAGCGATATAGCCGTCCAAGGTCGTCCATGGCGTGAACGGCACGAAGGTCGGCGACATCGCGATACCGACGTCGCGCAGCAGGCCGACGGCAGTATTGAAATCCGCGGCGTTATGGCCTTTGTCGAGGCGCGTTAATACCGCATCGTCCACCGATTCCACGGCGCTGGTGACAAACATACACCCGGCTGCGGCCAACTCCGGCAGCAGCTCGGCGTGATTGATGAGGTGTTCGACCTTAATGGTGGCGTCGAAACTGATCTGCGGGTAGTCACGTTGCAGCGCGCTCACGATGCGCCGGGCGTGGGTCGGCCCATTTAGAAAATCGGGATCGCCGAACGAAATATGGGTCGCGCCGGCGGCGACTTGCTGGGCGATATCGCCCAGCACGACGTCGACCGGTACGATGCGAAAGCGGCCGTTATATACCGGCACCACAGGACAATGCCGGCACAGGTGTTTGCAACCGCGGCTCGCTTCGGCAAAACCGACGGTGCGTTGCGTGCCATCGGGCATATTGAGGTGCGCATAACTCGACAACGGCGGCAGGTCGGAGCGATCGGGAATGCGAAACGGTACTTTCGCCAGCGTCACGATGGGCTCGTCGGTGATCTCTGGACTGGTACCTTCGCGCAAGCGCACCGCGAGATCGTGCAATACGGGTTCGGATTCGCCACCCAACAACGAGCCGAAGCCCAACTCGTGCAACACGGCTTGATTCATCGGCGCGTACAATCCGAACGCGCACAAATGTGCGCCCGGTGCGTACTGGCGCAGTCGCGGCACGCACTGCATCGCCAACCGCGTGGCGGTGTGCATCCCGAGATAAACCGCGATCAATTCCACGCCGACAAAGTCGTCGGCATCGAGGCGCTGTATCGACAGATCCAGGCACTTCACCTCGAATCCGTCGGCCCGCAGCCATGCCGCGGGTTGCGCGAGCGCAAACGGCTGGCGCCCGAGTTCGTAGGGATTGATGAGAACGACCTTCATGTTTCAGGGGCGGCTAGTCGTCCCAGCGGTCGTCGCGCACTTGAACGCGGCCGGCTTCAATCCGGACTGGAAATATATCGACGGGTTCGTAGGCCGGCGCTTCGAGTACTTCGCCGGTCTTTATACAAAATCGCGCACCGTGGCGCGGGCAAATAATCGCATCGCCATCGACTTCGCCGCTGGCCAGATCGCCGCCGTCATGGGTGCAGAGGTCTTCGATTGCATAGAATTCGCCATCGATGTTAAACACCGCGATGGCGACGTCATCCACATCCACGATCTTGCACGCACCGGCGGCGATATCCTCACAGCCCGCGACATCGACCCAATCAGTCATAGTGCGATGCGCTCCGTGGTCCGGCCAGGCGATTACAATAAGCCGAGTTCGAGCAGCGCGGCTTCGGAGATGCGATCCTTGCTCCACGGTGGATCCCAGACCAGCTCCACGTGGGCATCGGAGATTCCCGGCACGTCTTTAACGGCGCATTCCACCATGCCGGGAAAGGTGTGAGCCACGGGGCAGCCGGGCGCGGTCAGCGTCATCTGCACGTCGGCGAAGCCGTTGGCATCGATGTCCACTGAATATATCAAACCGAGGTCGTAGATATTGACGGGAATTTCCGGGTCGTAGATTTTCATGAGCGCTTGGACGACCTGCTCCTTAAGCACCGTTTGTTCGATGCTGGCAGGAGCGGTCTCGGCCGTAGCGGTGTCCGGCTCAGGCTTAGCGTCGCCGCGAAAAAACTTGTCGACGAACTCGTCCGCGTAATCCTTGCTCATTACTCAGTAGTCACCGGGTCGGATCCGCCGTCGATCGCGGCCCGCGCCGTATGCCAAGCGAGCGTCGCACACTTTACCCGCGCCGGATAGGATCGCACGCCGCTCAGCACTTCGAGCTTCTCTGCGTCCGGCAATTCCGTGTCGATGTCGTCATCGCCGGTCGCCATGGCATGAAACGAATCGAAGTATGCGTGCGCGTCGGCCACCGATTTGCCCTTCAACGTTTCCGTCATGATGGAGGCCGACGCTTTGGAGATCGCGCAACCGTGACCTTCGAAGCGGATATCCGCGATAATGCCGCTTTTATCGACGATCATATACAATGTCAATTCGTCGCCGCACAAGGGATTAAAGCCTTCGGCGTGACGATTCGCCGCCTCCAATTTCCCGAAGTTACGGGGATTGCGGTTGTGATCGAAAATGACCTCTTGATACAGCTCGCGCAGATCGTTCATTAGAACCTATCCCAAAATTGGAGATTTTGCGTTCAGGCTAGGCCTGAGGGTCGCGAGAAGCGGAGTGTACACGACGGTACATGAGCATTTGAGCGACCCGAAAACGACGCATGAACAGAAAAGATTCATTTTGAGATAGGTTCTAATTAAACCACTCCTTGACCTTATCGATTCCCGCGAATAGCGCGTCGATTTCGGCCTGCGTGTTGTACATCGCGAGTGACGCGCGCGCGGTCGCGGGTACACCGAAATGCTGCATGACCGGCATGGCACAGTGGTGCCCGGTGCGCACCGCGACGCCCTCATGGTCCAGCACCGTACCGATGTCATGGGGGTGGATGCCGTCGATTTCAAACGACAAGATACTGGCCTTATGGGCCGCGGTGCCGATGAGTTTCATACCCGGCGTCGATTCTGCGCGTTGCCGTGCATACTCCAATACCCGATGCTCGTGCCCGGCAATCGCGTCCAAGCCATAACCCTTGACGTACTGCAAGGCCGCACCCAATCCCACCGCGCCCGCGATGTTCGGCGTGCCGGCTTCGAACTTATAGGGCAAGTCGTTATACACGGTGCGCTCCAAGCTCACATATTTGATCATCTCCCCGCCCCCTTGATACGGTGGCATCGCCTCCAGCAGCGCATGCTTGCCGTACAGTATGCCGATGCCGGTCGGGCCGTAGACCTTATGACCCGAAAAAGTATAGAAATCGGCATCGATCGCACGCACGTCGACGTCGACATGGGGCACGGCCTGCGCGCCATCGATGACGACGACGGCGCCGGCGGCGTGGGCTTGCACCACCATGTCGTGCACCGGAACGATGGTGCCGAGTGCATTGGAGACATGGGTCATTGCGACGATTCGAGTTTTGTCGCTGAGCAACCGTTGGTACTCGTCGGGCAGGAGTTCGCCGCGGTCGTCGATCGGCACCCATTTCAATGTCGCACCTGTTTGTTCGCAGAGCAACTGCCACGGCACGATGTTGGAGTGGTGCTCCATCTCCGTGATCAACACCTCGTCCCCTACGCCGAGACGGGGTCGGCCATAACTTTGCGCGACGAGATTGATGCCTTCCGTAGCACCGCGCACAAACACGATCTCGCTCACGCTTTCGGCGTTAAGAAACCGCCGTGCGGCCTCGCGCCCGCCTTCGTACGCATTGGTAGCCCGCTCGCTCAGCGCGTGCACACCGCGGTGCACATTGGCGTGGTCGTGCCGGTAATAATGATCGACCGCCTCGATTACGGCGCTCGGCTTCTGGGCGCTCGCAGCGCTGTCCAAATACACCAGTGGCTTGCCGTGCACTTGCTGGTGCAATGCGGGAAATTCACCGCGTACGCGCTCAACATCGAGTTGTGCTGCCGCGGCATTGGCCGTTAGGGCATTCGCTTCCATCACAATAGCTCCTCGACACTGTCGCGCTTCAGCAGCTTGGCGGCAATCACAGATTCCAAACGCTCGCGCAGCGATACGATCTGAATCTTTTCTACGGCGTCGTTCGCAAACGCGTAGGTCAATAGCCCGCGTGCCGCCTCTTCGGCAACACCCCGCGAGCGCAGATAGAACACCGCGTCCGGGTCCAATTGCCCGACCGTCGCACCGTGCGAACACGCGACGTCGTCGGCGTAAATTTCGAGTTGCGGCTTGGTGTCCACTTCGGCATTGCGGGACAACAAAAGATTCTTATTGCTTTGCTGGGCGTCGCTGCGCTGCGCGTCCTGGTGCACAACCACCCGGCCCTGGAACACCGCCCGGGCGCGGCCGTCGACGATACCCTTGTAGACTTCGTTGCTGTTGGTGTCGGGCTCGGCGTGGTCGATATGGGTGTGATTATCGACATGCTGGCGCCCCCCCGCGACATATAATCCGTTTAACACGCACGCGCTATGGGGCGCACCGAGTACCACATGTACGTCATTACGCACCAAACTGCCGCCGATGGAAATACTGTGTGCGTACAATCGGCTTCCGGTTTCGTGGCGCACGAACAAACCGCCGACGTGAAACGCTTTATCGCCTTCTTCCTGTAGCTTGTAGTGACCGAGGCGGGCATCTTGCTGCAACACGATCTCGGTCACAACGTTGGTGAAATAAGCGTCGCCGTCGGGGCCGATGTAACGCTCGACGATCTGCGCCTCGCTGTTGGGGCCCGCGATCAATAGATTGCGCGGCTGCGCCAAAGCGCCGGGATTCGGCGTGCTGACGATATACAGCAACTCGATGGGTTGCGTGGCCTTGACCCCGGCGTCCAACTCGATGAGCGCGCCGTCGCCGGCAAACGCGGTATTGAATATCGTGAAACCGTGCGCGCACCCAGGCATTTGTCGAGCAAGATGCGGCTTCACGCTGTCGGGTTCGTTGTCGAGCACCGCCGCGAGGCTGCGCGCGCGCACTCCGGCATCGATGTCATCCAGCGTCGACAGGCGAGACGATAAGTGCCCATTCACGAACACCAGTCGCGGACCAACGGCCGGCGTTATCGACAGCTTTTCGAGATCGATTTCCTCCGCATCGTCGCGTTGCGCCACACTCGGCGTAAACGATTGCTTGAGTATCGGGCGCACGTTGGTGTAGCGCCATGCTTCGTGGCGCGGGGTCGGAAACCCTTCGCTCTGAAAACGCTCGAGCGCGTCGCGCCGAGTCTGCGCGACCCAGGCGGTCGCGCTGCCGGCCAGTGCGGCGCTCATGTCCGGATGCGCGCCCAGATAATCGTTAATCGCGAGATCGTTCACGGCAGTTAACCTGCGCCGGATACGGTGGCAGCGCCGGCCTGGTCATCGGCGTGCGACTCGATCCAGCCGTAGCCGTGCTTTTCGAGTTCAAGAGCCAATGATTTGTCGCCCGACTTGATGACGCTGCCGTGCGCAAGCACGTGTACATAATCCGGTACGATGTAATCGAGCAGACGCTGATAGTGGGTCACGACGATGATCGCTCGATCGTCGGCTCGTAACGCATTCACACCACTCGCCACTGCTTTGAGGGCGTCGATGTCGAGTCCGGAGTCGGTTTCGTCCATGATTGCTAATGTCGGTTCGAGAACCGCCATCTGAAACACTTCGTTGCGTTTCTTCTCGCCGCCCGAAAACCCCTCGTTAACCGACCGGTACAGCAACTCCTGTTTCATGTCCACGGTCTTGAGCTTGGCTTTGACGAGTTTCAGAAAATCGATCGCGTCCAACTCTTTCTCGCCGCGGTGCTTACGCACCGCGTTTACCGATGCCTTCAGTAAATTAATGTTGCTGACGCCGGGAATTTCCACTGGATATTGGAACGCGAGGAATATGCCTTCATGGGCGCGTTCTTCCGGTGACAATTCGAGCAAGTTTTGACCGTTATACGTTACGCGGCCGCGGGTGACGGTATAGCCGTCGCGCCCCACCAGCACGTTGGCGAGGGTACTCTTGCCGGAACCGTTCGGGCCCATAATGGCATGCACTTCGCCGGCTTTGACTTCAAGGTCGATACCTTTGAGGATGGCTTTGCCATCGATCGAGGCGTGCAGGTCGTTTATCTTTAACATAGTCATGTATTCGTAAATTGTTCGTCGCAAAATTCGATGCCAACGCGAAACCCGGCGCCGAAACGGCCGTCCTGTGACCCACTGACTTCTAGTCTCTGGTTAGCCGATCGCACCCTCTAGGCTGATACCCAGCAGTGCTTGCGCTTCCACGGCAAATTCCATCGGCAGTTCTTTGAATACTTCCTTGCAAAAGCCGTTGACAATCAAGGACACCGCGTCTTCTTCCGACAGGCCGCGTTGCCGGCAGTAAAACAATTGATCGTCACCGATTTTAGACGTAGTCGCTTCGTGCTCGACGATCGCGCTCGGGTTCTTGACCTCCAGATATGGGAAGGTATGGGCGCCGCAGCGATCGCCCATGAGTAACGAATCGCACTGCGAGTGATTTCTAGAGTTTTCCGCGCCCCTCAATATCTTCACCAGACCGCGATAGGCGTTTTGCCCGTGTCCGGCGGAAATGCCCTTGGAGATGATCGTGCTCCGAGTGTTCTTACCGATATGCACCATCTTCGTTCCGGTATCGGCTTGCTGGTAGTTATTGGTCAACGCTACCGAGTAGAACTCACCGATCGCGTTGTCGCCCTCTAACAGCACGCTCGGATATTTCCATGTGATGGCCGATCCGGTTTCGACCTGGGTCCAGGAGATCTTCGCATTCTCGCCACGGCACGCGCCGCGCTTGGTAACGAAATTATAAATACCGCCGCGGCCTTGTTCGTCGCCAGGGTACCAGTTTTGTACCGTCGAATATTTGATCTCGGCGTCTTTCATCGCCACCAGTTCCACCACCGCGGCATGCAGTTGGTTCTCATCGCGCATCGGCGCGGTACATCCTTCGAGGTAACTCACGTAACTGCCCTCGTCGGCGACGATCAAGGTGCGTTCGAATTGGCCGGTGTTGGACGCGTTGATGCGAAAGTACGTCGATAGCTCCATCGGACAACGTACGCCCTTGGGTACGTAGACGAACGATCCGTCACTGAAAACCGCCGAGTTTAGGGCCGCGTAAAAATTGTCGCCGTGGGGCACCACGGTACCGAGGTATTTACGCACT
>JAOTWM010000230.1 GCA_029862885.1 Gammaproteobacteria bacterium | reverse complement strand
TGACACTATCGGCGATAGACAACCTTACCGGTCTCCCGGAGTACCGCAATGGCGGGTTATTTATCGATTGCGACGTATTGCGGGTACGCCAACCGGTGCTCCTCGCCGAGTCCCAGTCCGTCCACAGTGAACCGATTGTCGAGTGGCGCGCGCTGACCGTTACCTTGTTGGACCGGCTGGCCGAGCGCATCCGGCAGCGGCGCGGACTCGACTCGGCACAATTACCGTTGGCGCGAATCCTACAAGGCGGGACTTGGAACGCGGGTCGTGAACTTGCGGCGACACATCGCGCTGACGCGAGCCCGCCGATTCGACTGCACAGCGACGGCACGGTATTCTGAGCCCTGCGCCCATTTCATCCTCCAACCAGAAATAACGAATCAATGACGCATAAAATCGACCGATCTACGCTCGCAGTCCACTTGGTGGATCACCCGCTGGTACAACACAAACTCACGCTGATGCGCTGCAAAGAAGAATCAACCTCCGGCTTTCGGCAACTGCTCCGCGAAATATCCTTATTGTTGGCCTATGAGGTCACCCGCGATTTGCCGATGACGACCCGCGAAATTGAGACTCCACTGGCAGCGGTCGAAGCGCCCGTATTGGCCGGGAAAAAATTATGTTTCGTCTCGATTCTACGAGCCGGTAACGGCTTGCTCGACGGCATGCTGGACCTATTGCCGTCGGCCCGGGTCGGACACATCGGTTTGTACCGCGACCCCGAAACCCTCGTCGCCGTCGAGTATTACTATAAGGTGCCCCAAGACATCGGCGGACGGTTGGTGATCGTAGTCGATCCGATGCTGGCGACCGCGAATTCGTCCATTGCGGCCGTACACCGCCTCAAGCAAGGCGGCGCCAAAAATATGAAATTCGTATGCCTGCTGGCGGCACCGGAGGGCATAAAAGCTTTCAACGAAGCCCATCCCGATGTCGAGTTATACACCGCCGCGATCGACGAACATCTCGACGATCACGGCTACATCGTACCGGGCCTGGGCGATGCCGGAGATCGTATCTACGGTACGAAGTAATGACAAATTAAGATCACTATATTCGCATATTAATCAATGTTATATGGAATACTAATAATGTACATTATTAGATGATATTACGCACTTACCAGGTTGTGTGTCGGGGCAAAGGAATTGTACGCACAACCGAATGCCGCTAGGAATAAAACCGATAATTTAGGGTAGGAGATGCTCTGAAAGATCATCATCCTTCTGAGGTGTTTGCGGATCACTCCTAGGGTTTCGGTATCCGAGTGTCGCCATCGGGCGCCCGGTCCTGGATATCCGTGTACCGGCGCGGCGGTAAGCTGAGACGACTTACGCTCGGCCGCTACCCGGCCATGAGCCTTGCAGAAGCACTGGAGCGGCACCACGCCCAGCGAAAGCTACTGAACCGAGGCATTGATCCCCGAGAGACGAAGCGGCGCACCGTGAAACGTCAGGAAGAGACGCAACGACGTGCCGCTAAGGGCACGATCGACGCGATTGCCGACGAGTACATCAAGCGGTATGCAAAGCCAAACAAAATCACTTGGCGGGAGGACGAAAGGATGATCGAGAAGGACGTTCTCTCCCACTGGCGTGGTCGACCGGCGCGCGACCTCCGGCGGCGGGACGTGGTCACGCTGTTGGACACTATCATGGACCGGGGCGCACCCGTTGCCGCTAACGGCACGTTTGCCGTACTAACAAGGATGTTTGGATTCGCACTTGAGAGAGACCTACTTGGCGCTTCACCAGTTGCGGGCGTTAAGCGCCCCTTTGAGGAAAAGCCCAGAAAGCGTGCGGTATCCGATAGTGAGATTCGGTCGTTTTGGCGCACACTCCCAGAAACGAAGATTCCTCGGCCACAACAACTGGCCCTAAAGCTTTTACTGGCGACCGGCCAGCGGCGCGGCGAATTGACCAAGGCCAAGGTTGGTCACGTCAACCTGGAATCAGGAATTTGGACGATACCGCCCGAGTTGATCAATAAGAAAAGGGGCGACGTATCGCCGCATGAAGTCCCACTTAATAGCGTCGCCATGGAATTGGTGAGGGAACTAGTGGCGATAACCTACGGATCAGACTGGATACTCGCTTCGCCGAAAACGGACGGCCACATTGATGAGCGAGCCCTTACGCGATCACTCGCCAAGAATCTGCACCATTTCAATGTCGATGAGCCGTTTACCCCTCACGATTTCCGAAGGACGGTAACTACACGACTTGCCGAGCTTGGAGTACCGCACCACGTAATCCAAAAAGTACTCAACCACGAACCGGGTGACATTACGGCGCGTGTCTATGACCGGCACGACTACCTGTGCGAGAAAAGGCAAGCACTGGACCAGTGGGTGCAACAACTAAAGGTCATATGTGAATTATGAAGAAACGCATAGATCACCCTACCCCTTTGAGATTGGAACAACTGAATAAGTCGGGCGATTCCTTAACTGAACTTAATTCGCGGATTGAATCGGGGGCGGAACTGACCAATCAGGACAAGAAGCGGGTTGCTCGGATCCAGGAGGCGGAACGCAATGTTATGGCCTGGGCCGTTAGGGGGCATCGTGTGGAATACGAGCAGGACGGCAACCCTTTGCACGTATGGCGCACATATCAGATATGCCGGGAGTATAGATTCCCACAACCTAAGTGGATTTCCGATTACATGGATAAAGTGGCGCGCGAACTACTTAGCATTGAAAAGACTCGCGACAATTCAAAAAAACAATTGCTAATTGCATTGGGCGCAAAATCCGCAAAAGGATTTGGACAATTCAACAACTATAAAATAAAGCGCGCCGCCGTATTGCCATCGATCGACCGAAAACTTCGGCGCTATGTCGGACTTGTGAATTCGCAGACCGCTTTAATCGCCCTTGCCGGGTCGGCGAAAACCGATAACGGTTACCCTTCTTCCGTGAATCGGGAGTGTTTATCAGCCCCGACCCACATGAACATAGGAGAAGAGCATTACCTAATGTGTGAAACACACAAGTACGCGTGGCATGTGGACGGGGAAGATATCCCATTGTTGATGTGCGAGTCGAAGGAGAATCACTCAGAGAATGAATTGAAGCTAAAGGAATGCACTAAAATCGAACCCGTCAGCTCCCACGTGGAAGTCTAGGATAAACTGACCGATGAGCAAAAGGAACAAGTACGAGATACTGAATTTTCGTATGTCGCGAGAGAGCTCAACCGGCTCCGTCGTTGTATATGGTTAGATCGGAATTCAATGACATACCACCTCGATGAATTCAACCGTGCCCTGAATCATATCGATAAATTGTGGCCTGACCGCGGGTACGGAGGGCGCTGGCCCAACAGCGAGTACCCAGATTTTTAGCCGAAACGCTATTAACTCGTGACGCATACGGCGACGCACAAAATGCAAACACGACCCGTTCCAATTACAGTGGGGGCCGCTATCGTTAGCGGCCACCACCGACTGCTAGGGACGGCATAGGTCGCGCGACTTGCGAATGTTGTAACGATTTTTTAAGACACCCCTTGCTATGCCCACGCGCCCCTCGATCCAATGCCGAGTTTGTGGGCAACCGTCACTGACGGCCATGTGCGGTCAGTCCAAATTGCACAACCAGCGCAAATATGATAACGCTCGCGGCACTTCGACAAAGCGGGGTTATGGGGGAGCCGGCGCAGGGCGCGGCTGGCGAACGCTCCGCTTGGTCATCTAGATCGCCATCCTGTATGCCGGGTTTGCTTACGGGCGCCAAGTACGGAGGTTGATCACGTCAAGCCGAGGGGAGCAGGCGGCGATGATTCGCCAGAAAATTTACAAGAGCTTTGCAAGGGGTGTCACTCCAGGAAAACCCTTGCGGAAACTCGGGCCAGGGGCGGGTTAGATAGCTAGGGCCAGACTCCCAGGAACCGCGCGATGCCCAGATTTTTCCATCCGCGAATTAACGAAATCAGCCAACGACGGAAATGACATCTATTCAAAATTGCATTAAATGCGGCACCGCGTTGCCCGGGCGGCGAGGAAATCGGCGGCGATACTGTAGCCCAGCCTGTCGCCAGAGCGCCGAATACGAAAAATAACGGCTAAATCGACGTATCGAGACCATGGAACGCGACTTAGACCGATTGATCGCCGCTGGCGCTTGCGGACTGCGAAATTGCTTCGGACAAACGCACGCCGAAGCACTCGCGGGGGCACACCGGGCGATTCAACTAGCCGAATCGCGGCTGTTACTTTTGTTCGCCGACATTGAGGACTAAGAACGATTTTTTCAATGCAAAACATTTCCGGCGCGTTGGCGATTATCAGCGAAGATTCACTCCCGTAAATAGTCAGTTGCCGCGAGCTGCGCATCTAAATCCTACCGGCGATCACGTTGTCATCCCGGCAAGCGCACCGCCCGTCAGCACATTGCCGGCGAATGGCCTAGCGGTTATGCTTCTTATCCATCGGAGACCGCGCAGGGCCGGCCACCGCTTGGGCTGTGCAACAAGGCCGCGACAATGTGCTCACGGTCGGCACGCTGGACAGGTTGCCAGGGTCATGTCGGTTAGAAGATCAGATGCGCGGCTCCCGGAAAAGGACTCATAAGTTCTTAGTTCTTTACCTTTCAACCGAATCCGGGGCAAACATTAAAAGGGAATTATCAGGGAATTCACACAAATTACTAATTCGCCATGCACAGGTCGAGAAATGCCGTGATCAGTGCTGACCCCGCTGGACTAAAATTTCTTGGCCTTACCTCGCCGAAGAGACCCGAATACTTCTGCACCCCACGGGCGCATGGCCATGAGGACACTCGTTCCAAATCGTTCATCCATGGGGAATGACTCGTCATCGATACTCATTTCGTTGAACTCATTGGCCACACGCTTGAGCCTGCGGATCGTTTCGGCGTTGGAGTTGCGGGTCAACATGCCTGACAGAAATACACGATACTCACCTGGGCCGTTGAAGGAAGAGTCGAAGAATTCAGATTGAACTTTTTCTTCATAGAACCTTTGAATCGGTCCGTTATTGATCCATTCGAAATTCTTAGAGATCATGAGCTTCACTCGGTTACCCGGCAGCAGTTGAATAATTTTCATACGGTCCAATCTGGCCAGCAATCGGATACCTTTCAATTCGGATATGTCATAGGTTTCGACGATTTCAGAAAACGTCCATCTGCTCATCAGAAAGTGAGCCATCAACAACAGCTCAATATCTGACACCAACTCTTGCTCCTGCTTGAGAGTCAGGTGAGTCGTCAGTTGGGTGGCTTGTTCCATCAACCTGACCAGATCACTAATCTCCATACCTAGGCACTCACAGATACGGTCCAACTTGTTCAAGTTGAATGTTCGTTCGGAGAACAGCCTTTTTACGCTTGCCTCGGAAAGGCTAAGCGCAGTAGCAACATCGGCGTAAGTCTTTCCCTGTCTTTTGAGTTCGCTTTTCAGTGTATCGATCAGCGATTTAGTTTGAGCCATCGTATTATTTATCAATACGAAATGTTTTACATATCGAGACTATAACAAAATAAGTTGTGCTATACGATACAAAAGAGCATGGTCGCTACAATCGGAATAACAAAGGGGGCATATAAGATGATGACTCAACAAGACCACTCGCTACTTGCCCCATACTCACCTAACCCGTCGATGGCGTCATGGATGATTACTGGAGTTACGCTTACCTTCGTTATATTTTGGTTATTGTCCGAGCCACTCCACCAGAACCCCCTTTATCACAGTTTTGCCGATCAACGTTCGATGTTTGGCGTACCCCATGCACTGAACGTGCTGTCCAACGTGGTTTTTTGCCTTGCCGGTATCTGGGGTTGCACCGTGATCGCCAAACGAACAGTTAAATTCGCAGGCATTAGCGTGATTTACATGTTCTTCTTTGCCGGCATATTCTTCACCGGATTGGGGTCGGCCTACTATCACTGGTCGCCCGACAATTCAACGCTCATGTGGGACCGGTTACCTATGAGCGTGGGCTTCATGGCGTTTTCCGCCGTAATAGTGTCCGAACGATGCAAAGAATCGCTCGGTTACAAACTCTTTCCCTGGCTCTTATTCATAGGTGTTCTCAGCGTGGTGTACTGGATTTGGCAGAACGACCTTCGGCCCTACTACGTGGTCCAGTTCGGGTCGATGCTAGTGCTACCCCTGATCATCTGGAGATTCAGTGGGCCAGGCACTTGTTGGTTGTGGTTGACCGTTGCTCTATATGCCCTAGCCAAACTTCTGGAATTGTTTGATCACCAGGTTCTCCAAATGACAGAGGGAGTAATCAGTGGCCATACGCTCAAGCATCTGGCAGCAGCCGCAGGGGCATTCATGATGGTGGTTAAGATCAACACACACGTGGCTAAACGTCAGTAGGCGAATCCATGCAATAAGCGGTTTAAAAGTAGGAGTTAAGCGATATGAACACATTAAATAAACTGAGCCCTGGACCAATGGATCGAGCCCGACACTCGTCGAATCCATCGATGGACAACACTCCTCTCCCGCTCCCGCGCCGGGATCTGCTTTGCAAAGCAGTCCTTCACTATGTCACAACCGACGCCGTACCGATCGGAATGAAGAGGCAACCATTGGAAGAGAAGGCGAACTCACACCTGGAAAATTTCTCACTCAAAAACTTTATCAACCAAAAGGGAATGGATCTGGATGAACGCACCAAGGCGTTCAAGGAGTTCACCAGTCATCTGGAAGGCGAAGGCCTCATTCTCTATCGTCGCCAAGTGAAGGGGGCCACCAAGAGACAGGTCACCATTCACGACCCGCTCACCGGGGGAGAAAAAGAGATGCTGATGTTCGGCTCCAACAACTACCTGTCGCTGGCCGCCCACCCCCACGTCGTAAACTCGGTCAAAAATTACATCGACCAGTACGGCATCGGTGCCGGCGGACCACCTCTACTCAATGGAACCACCGAACTTCACGTCCAAGTTGAAAAAAAGCTCGCCCAGTTTAAAGGGCTCGACGACACTATTTTGTTCTCCTCCGGCTTCTTGGCCCAACTGGGATGGATGACCGCTTTGATCGATAAAGAGGACATGGTGTTTTTTGATGAGTACAGCCACGCCTCATTCTTTGAAGGCTTAAAACTTACCAAGTGCAAGAAGCTCCCCTTTCGTCACAACGACTTAGAAGGCCTGGAGAAGAAACTCGATAAATACAAACACACGGGCAAGACCTGCTGGATCTGCGTCGAGGGCGTCTACTCGATGGATGGGGATCTAGCGCCCCTTAACGAAGTCATAGAGATCGCTAAGAGACACAACTGCCGCGTGGCCGTAGACGATGCCCACGGAACTGGAGTGATTGGCGAGGGCAAGGGCACCGCCCACCACTTTAATATCGATCCCGCCGACATCGACATCCACTTTGGAACATTTTCCAAAGCCTTTGGAACCTCAGGAGGCTTTGTCTGTGCCAAGCAGGACTTAATTAACTACATGAGATTCATGTCGAGGGCCCACATGTTTTCCGCCGCCCTTCCCGCGCCGGTTGTCGCCTCAGTAATGGCGGGCCTCGAAGTCATGGAAAGGGAGAAGGAGCTCTTCTCTAATTTGTCAGAGAGTGTTGAATACCTACTGAAAAAATTAGATGAGCTGGGAATAGCGGCCGAGAGCGAATCGGCGATCATTCCCATATTGATTCCGGAGGGAGTCAACATCCGAAAGATGGCACTGGAATTCCACCAACAGGGAATCTTCGTCAACTCGGTGGAGTTTCCCGCCGTTCCCCTAGACAAGCAGCGCTTCAGAATCAGCATGATGGCGACTCACACCGAAGAGGATATCGATCAACTAGTGAGCGTGATCAAAGATCTTTTCATCAAATACAACATTATCACGGTGCAATAGAGAATGCTTCCTGAATCTACAATCATCGACCAACTTGCGGCCCTTCGCACGAGATCCCCCCTGCAAAAAAATAGGGTCCACGAAACCGATGCAGAGATTATAG
>JAOTWM010000007.1 GCA_029862885.1 Gammaproteobacteria bacterium | reverse complement strand
CAAGTTCCATCATTACCGCGTCACGATCGATGTCGGTCGGCAGCAAGTGTATTTTTGCACCCAGGATCCGGTCGTACAACACATTGCCTGTGCGCTCGTAGGCGGGATCGGACCATGCAACCGAGCGCGGCAGTATCAACTCGCAATGCATTCCGCACCGCGCTGCCGCGGCCGCGGTTTGGCGCGCATGATTGGACTGTACACCGCCCGTGGTAATGACCGTGTCGGCACTACACGCCATCGCATCGGCCAGTAGAAATTCGAGCTTGCGCGTTTTGTTGCCACCGCTGGCGAGACCGGTACAGTCATCTCGCTTTACAAATATCTGTGGGCCATTCAAATGCGCGGTAAGTCGCGGCAAATACTCAAGCGGAGTCGGTAGGTGAGCAAATCGCTCGCGCGGAATCTGGGACAACTTACTGTGATTCATTACGAACGCTCGGGATTGCGCCGCCTGACCTATCCGTCGATTGGGGCGGGCATCGTCAATAAGTGATGCCGATAATAATGGCGAAACCAACCATAGGCTAGCGCAGCTGCCAGTAAATTTGCGGCACACGCGGCCGCAAAGATTCCGTGCACGCCAGCCAAACTCACGCCGAGGTACGCCAGCGGTAGATAGAAAATTGCCATCCGTGATATCGACACCATCACGGCCGGAAGCGGTCGGCCCAGGCCATTAAATCCCGCATTTATCACCATGACTATTCCTTCCGCACCAAAACTGATCGATACGATCCACAAGTACGCCGCGCCTATCCGCGTCACCTCAGGGGAGTCGCTGAACAATCGCATTAACGGCTGCGCAACCAGGCCTAACCCGGCAGCGGCTATCAACCCCAGCACCAAACAAAATACAACGCAATCGCGCGCCGCTTGCTCGATGCGCTCCGTTCGGCGCGCACCGAGATTCTGCCCCATAAACGGTCCGATCATTGCAGACATGGCATAAAACACCACCAGCACCACTTGTTCAATCCGAGTGGCGGCACCGAATCCCGCCACCGCAGCCGGCCCGCTCCTGGCAATCATCGCCACCACAACACCCGTTGCAATCGGAATAATTACGTTGGTGCCCGCGGCCGGCAATCCGACGTGCAATACGCTCCTCCACGACGACCACAGCTGACGTACGTTCGGCACCGTATACACCAACATCTGTTTGCGACTGTGTAACGCCCAATATCCCGCGACGAACGACGCGGCACGCGCGATTACGGTGGCCAGCGCGGCGCCTTCCAATTCAAGTCGAGGTAATCCGGCCAGACCGAATATCAACAACGGATCCAACACCAAATTGGCGAGCGCTGCACCAATCATAATTCGACTTTGTAATCGGCTATCGCCGGTTGCACGTACCGCGCCGAGACCCACCATAGGTACCAAGAAAAATACGAATCCCGAATACCAGATCACCATGTATTCGCGTATTCGCGGTAATACTTCGGGCGTGGCCCCCAACAATCGAAACAGCGGATCGATCGTGAGCAGACCGAGAATGCTGAGCACCAGCGACAACACAATGGCGAACACCGCGGCGTCGGTGGTGATGCGCCGCACACGTTCGATATCTCCTGCGCCAATAACGCGGGCCAGGACCGAGGAGGTGCCCGCCATGAGGCCAATGCCGACACTCAATAGCACCATAACTACCGGAAACGTAAAGCTCATCGCCGCCAATTCCAACTCGCCCAATTGCGCTACGAACCACGTATCGGTAAGGTTGAAAGCCATCATCGCGAGGATTCCCCAAATCATTGGCATCGTGAGGTCGAATAGGTGACGACGCACCGAGCCTTCGGTAAGCCGGGCAAGGGATGGCACCGTTTCGGTGCGCGACGAGGTGGTGGAGTTTAGCGTCATAACTGGTCGTCGCATCGTACACCATGCGACCCCTGTACAGGGGGCACGGTATTCCTTACATCGATTCGCAGTTGCAAAACCACATCGACTTCCGGCACCCTATGCGATCGGTGGCCAACAATTAGTTTCGACTTGGCAACAACCGCATATAATATCGCTCGTACACGCCTTTCGAACTATGACAACGAACCCTGACAGAGTAGTGCGCCCTTCCCAGGGCGTCATCGAAACACAACGTCGGTTGGCGAACAGACATTGGCGTCATCGATTGGTTGCACTCGCGGCTACGTTGATTCTAGCCGGTTGCGCCACCAACCCCGTTACCGGCAATAAGGATTTTGTGATGATGTCCGAGGATCAGGAAGTGCAACTCGGCCGTCAGCATCACCAGTCGGTGCTTCAACAATTCCAAGTCGTCGACGCTCCTGTGCTGCAGGAATACGTGGGTGGAATCGGCGAATCCCTCGCTCGCGATAGCCACCGTCCAAATCTGGTTTTTCACTTCACGGTCCTCGACGACCCGATGGTGAACGCGTTCGCGCTACCGGGCGGCTATATTTACATTACCCGGGGCATTCTGGCCTATATGAACTCGGAAACCCACTTGGCCGGCGTACTCGGTCATGAGATTGGCCATGTGACAGCGCGTCACGGCGTACGCCAGCAAAGCCAAGGTGCGCTCGCTAATATCCTCGGTGGGGTATTGGGGGCCTCCACCGGCAGCCAGGCCATCAGCGACATTTCCAACGTATTGGGAACCGCTTTGATTCGCGGCTATGGGCGCAAACACGAACTCGAAGCCGACCGCCTCGGCGCGGAGTATTTGGCCCGGTCCGGCTATGACCCCGAAGAAATGATTGCCGTCATCGGGATTTTGAAATCACAAGAAGAATTCGCGTCGGCCCGTGCACAAGAGGAAGGACGTGAATCGCAATCCTATCACGGCGTATTCGCGAGTCATCCGCGCAACGACCAACGTTTACAGGAAGTGATTCGCGCTGCCAATCGATTTCGTGATATTGACCCGGCGCCCGTGGACCGCGAAGCGTTTTTACGCCGTATCGACGGCATGACGTATGGACCCAGCGAAGAACAAGGCGTACTGCGCGGCAACCACTTCTATCACAAATCCATGGATTTTACAGTCCGCTTTCCCGACGGTTGGCGCATCGACAACCGGCCGGATCGTATCATCGCGGTGGCGCCCGGTAACGTCGCTGCCATCCAATTGATTGCTGAAGATTTGAACCGCCGTGAATCGCCGCGGCAGTTTCTCACGAAAAAGTTCGGCAATCTGTTGCAGGGCGAAGCGATCGGCGAAGAAAATAAGGGCTATACTGGAATATCGGAGATCGATACGCCGTTTGGCAAGCGCAACTCCCGGGTGGCGGCTATCGTGCACAATAAACGAGTATTTGTGGCGCTCGGAGCGAAGCGCGATGGCTTACTTAATCAGCCGTTTCTCGATACAGTGCGCAGTCTTCGAGGACTGCGCAAAGATGAACAGGCACTGGCTTCGGAACGGCGTATTCGAATGATTCGAGCCCGCGCTGGCGATACCTTTACGAGTCTCGCCAAACAAACCGCGCTGACGAATTACGCTGCGGATCAGTTGCGGTTGCTGAATGGTTTGTATCCGGACGGCGAACCGGAAGCTGGACAACTTATTAAAATTGTCGAATGAATCATAACGCCTAACAAATGCAGGTCCGCAACTAGCCGAGCGTGGGTCGGACACAGCATACAATGGTAGATAGCGCCCGGATAATTTTCCCAAATCGATTCCCATAGAGGTTATAAATATGCGCCGTATGTCGAAACGCCTAATTGTCGCGGTATTGAGTGTTGCCCTGGTGGGTTCCGGACTACCGCTCGCCGCGTCAGCCGATATGATCGGCACGCAAGTCGCCATCGACTTGCAACGTGGTAGTCAAGCTATTGAGAACGTTGACGAAATACTGTCTCGAACCGAAGTTCGCGAACAATTAGTTCGCCTCGGCGTCGATCCGGAACAGGTAAATGCGAGACTCGCTAACCTTACGGATCACGAGATCGCAGCGCTTGACAAGAAACTTGGCGAACTCCCTGCTGGCGGCGATGCGTTAACCGTGATTGGAATCGTGTTTTTAGTACTGCTGATCTTGGAGCTGGTGGGCGTTATCGACGTATTCAAACGAATCTAGGTAATTTCCGACAACGGCGTGCGAATTCGCGCGCGTCGCTGGCCCGTCGCTACTTCCGCGTTAGGCAGATCCAAACACGTCATCATGATCACACGATCGCGGTTACTGGTGCACCGTGCGGTCCTGGTTTGTCTTTTCTCTTGGTTGCTATCGGCGTGCGCAGGCACGCCTCTAGTAGCGCCATTAGTTACCGGCACCACTGAACCACAGACTGTCGAACTGGTGGACACGCCGTTTTTTCCGCAACGGCGCTACCAATGCGGGCCGGCGGCGCTGGCCACCGCCCTCCGCGCGTCCGGCGTAGCGGTCGACGCCGATGCGCTAACCGAATGGATCTATCTACCTGAACGTAAAGGCAGCTTACAGCTCGAACTCATCGCCGCCGCGCGGCGTTTTGAACGCGTCCCATACGTGCTACCAAAGTCGCTTTCCCCGTTGCTCGCTGAAATTCGAGCGGGCCGCCCAGTCATCGTGCTGCAAAACCTTGGGCTGCGGCGATGGCCATATTGGCATTACGCCGTGGTGGTGGGATTTGACGCCGAGCGCGACCGCTTGGTGCTGCGCTCCGGCACGACGCGGCGCAAAATCGTCAAAGCCAGCCGTTTTGTGCGCACGTGGCAACGCGCGCATTCGTGGGCGCTGGTGATGTTACGACCGTCTGAACTCCCGGCCGACCCAGACCACGACCGCTACGTACAGGCCGTCGCGGGCCTTGAAGCAACGGGCCATATCGATGCAGCGACAACGGCTTACCGCACCGCGCTGGGCCATTGGCCACAGAGTCGAATCGCGCGACTCGGCCTCGGAAACACCTACTATTTAGGCGGTGATCTGCTTAGCGCTGCGGAACAATTCAAAGTGGTTGTCCAAAATTCACCGGGCACCGTGGTGCCGCGCAACAATCTCGCCCAAGTCATGGCCGAATTACACTGTACGGACGCGGCTATGGAGCAAATCGAAGTCGCCTTGGCTAATCCCGATAATAATCCCGAACTCAGGCAAATGCTGAATAAAACCCGCGATAGCATTCTCGCATGGCAGGCAAAATCGGAATTACGCGATTGCCCGCTGTAGCCGGTCTACGTATTGGAGATCGGATTCTCACAAGTATGAACCGCATTGATACGGAATAACCGGATCAAATCAGTCTGCCAGCCGATCGATCTGTAAGATCTCCTGCGAGGATAACGTCACGTCTACTGCCCGCGCGCTATCGGTAATACTTTCGATGCGGCTCGCCCCCGGGATCGGCAACACATGATTCCCTTTGCTTAACAGCCAGGCTAATGCGACTCGGTACGGACTGCACTGATGTCCGTGGCCTATCTCGCGTAACACCGCAACATCGCGCAGCGTTTTATGTCCGTTACCGCCGCCAACCGGACTATATGGAATGAACGTAATGCCCTTGGTGGCGCAGTAGTCGAGTAACCCGGAGCGAATGTCATCCTGGCATAGCACATGGCAACGGTTCTGCACCGAAACGATCGGGACTTGAGTTAATGCATCGTCTATATGGTTGCGCGTGACGTTTGACAAGCCAACATTTTGGATCTTGCCTTGCGCGCGCAAGTCTGCCAACGCGCCGATGGAGTCAGCAAACGGCACCGTCGTGTCGGGCGCGTGGAACTGATAAAGCGCGATAGATTCGGTACCAAGTGCTACCAGACTGCGCTCACAAGCGGCTCGCAAATGTTCGGGGCTGCCGCAACGTTCCCAGCGACCGTCCGGGCGCGTCAACCCCCCTTTGGTGGCGAGCAGCACACGGTCGGTGGTGTCGAGTTGTCGCAGCGTCTCACTAATGAGACGTTCATTGTGGCCGATATCGTTATCATCTATACAATAACTATCGGCTGTATCAATGAAATCCACCCCGGATTCTACGGCGGCCTCGATAACCGCAGCCGCGTGGTGCCGGTCTGGGCGGCTGCGGATCGACAGCGGCATTCCGCCCAAACCGACCGCAAATACCCATCGCCCGCTTTTGCCAATTTGTCTTTTCATATCAATTAGTTAACCGCTGTTAATTAAAGCATTTCCAAAGTTGTGTGAATCTCGTGTGCCGACCATTCATCGTACGGGGGTCCCTGTTCGTCGTGGCTGACCTCGCCCCGAAAATGATTAACCTCTAGGCTGATGGTACATTTCTACTATAATCGATGCCCTCGGATACGTGGGCACTTAATGCCGCGGAGAACACAGATGCATGACCCAATGAAACCGACACGCACGCCCCTTGCGCTGGCACTGCTCGTCGCGCTGGGACTATCCGGTCCCGCAGTTGCCGACGAAGTCCCCACGGATGTGGATGATCCTGAAATTGTGATGGATGTGGACGATCCAGAAATCATCGGCGGTGACATGGACGGCACCGATGGGCTGGACGGCGCTGCAATGGACGGTGACATGGACATCACCGAGTTGCCGGAACTCGATACGTCAGTGGCACAGGACGCCGACGGTGTTGTCTATCCGCAAGGCGGACCATCCGGCCTATACGTCGCGATTGCCGACAAACAAGCCAAGACTGAGTCGAGCCCCAGTAATTTCGGATTAAGCAATGCGCTTGACAAATTGCGTCGAAATCTGGAACGAGCCCTGACCAAACTCGGAATTGGTGACGACGGCGTCGCCGACACCATGGACGATACCGATGAGCCGCACGATACCCTAGACGAGGACGGCGAGACGACCGAAAACGATGGCCGCGTCGAGTTGGCTGCCGCCGAAGAAGATGACGGCAGGGGCGAAATAGATGGCGACGAAATGAATGGCAGGGACGGTACCGATGGCACGGGCGAAACCGATAGCATGGATGGCACCGACGAAACGGGCGAAGCCGGCGACGGCGAAGTCGTGGGCGATGCCGAGCGCGAACAACTTATCGACACGCTGACAAGATCCAACCAGGACGATACCGAGGATCTGGAAATGCAGATCGCGGCGCTCGATGAGCAGATCGCGGGCCTCGACCCGCTACTCGACGCCGACGAAATCGCGATGCTGGAGCTCGATAAAGCCGACTTACAAATGCAGATCGACGCGACCGGCATAGTGGACCCGGCATTGGTGGAAACGGTAAACGCGTTGAGCGACGAACAAGTCGGCGCAATGAACAAGTCATTCCACAATGTTAACGCCAACGGCTTTGCCGATTATATGGAGGTCGGCGCCGACGAGTTACAACAAGTCATCGACGCCGGGTTAACCGAAAAGGAAATCAAGCCATGGACCAAGGCCTATGAAGAGCAAGCTAAGTTTACGCAGCTCGCATTGATGTTCGAGGCGCGAGGCGACGCGGATAAGGCGGAGTTACTCGGGCAGAAAGGCGAGATGCAGAAGGAAAAGTTTCTCAACAAGGCTGGCATCGATCCTCTGCAGGAACCCATTGCCGCTGACGACGACGGGATCGGCGGCACGGATGGGAGGACCGACGGAACCGACGGCGGTGACGGTACTGATGGCACGGACGGAACAGACGGAATGGAAGACGGAACGGTTGATGATACGGGTGAAACCGTCGTCGTGGCCAACGCGGCTGATACGCAGGATGTCGCGCTTGAGAAAACCGCGAAAGCCGACGTGGCGACTACTAAGCGTTCGGTGGACGTTCGATCGGATCGGATCGATCGCAAATCGGATCGCGCCGAACGCATCGATCGCAAGCCCGAGCGAGTTGAAAGAGTTGAAAGAATTGAGCGAGTTGAGCGCGTTGAGCGGCCGGATAAACCCGCGCGCGCGGAGCGTGTTGAGCGGCCGAGTAAACCAGAACGGATAACGCGCGTTGAGCGACCCAGTAGACCCGATAAACCCAGTAAACCGGACCGTCCGAGTAAACCTGAGAAGCCGCAGAAACCAGATCGACCGACCAAGTCTTAGTTCATCACACTACTCTTTAGCAGCAGCGCCCGGCCGAAAATTAATCGGTTGGGCGTTTTTCTATAGGCCCAGAGTTATTGCGGCGACGCATCTACGGTCCGCGCACGGGCCTCACGAACGACGAGATAGGTAGCACTCACGATGATGACCGCACCGCCCACCCAGGTCCAGTTGTCTGGCGACTCGGCGAATGCGAGATAACCGAATATTGCGGCCCAAATTAACCGCGTAAAGTCCAGCGGCAACAATGCCGATGCATCGGCCAGCTTTAATGCCTTGACCATAGCTAAGTGTGCTGACGTCGCGAGCGCCCCGATGGCCATCAGCCATCCCAATTGTGGCAACGTCGGCCACGACCACACCAGCAATGCCGGGATCAGCGATAATACGGTTAACACAATGACCATCCATGCCACGATGCTCACCACTGAGTCCGTGCGCGACAAGTATTTCACCATCACTACGGCCATACCCCACACGAACGACGACAACATCACCAACCACATTCCACTTGACACCGACTGCAATCCCGGCCGCAATATGATCAGCGCACCCACAAAGCCAAATCCGACCGCAATCCAGCGGCGCAATCGCATGCTTTCGCCTAAAAACAACGTGACACCGATCGAGGCGAATATGACATTCGTAAAACTCAACGCGGTCGCCTCCGCGACGGGTACGACGCTGAGTCCATAAAACCAAGTCAGCATTGCGATACCGCCGAGCACGCAACGCGTCAATAACATGTACGGATGACTCGTGCGCAGTCCGTTCCAGCCGACTCGAACGAGCAACGGTAGCATCACCGCTAATCCGAAAAGGTTGCGAAAGAATGCGACCTCGAAGGGGTGCAGATCCTGACCGACATGCCGCACCATGGTGTGCATCGCCGAAAACATAACTGTCGACACCAACATCAATCCGGCGCCGTGCCACGGCCCGGCTTGCCGCCATAACGGGCGCCATCGTAATTGCGCGAATCTCAGAATTTTCTACCGGTGGCCGTCATGCGGGAAGAACGACAATATTTAACGGCTGTCGATACACGAGCAATAAGCGATCCATTTTCCCCGCCTCAAAGTGACGGTGTATTCGGCCTCGGCCAGGTACCATCATATCGCTTGCAGCTTCGACCGCACGCGCGGCTGCCTCCTCAAAGATAACCGATGAAATCAACGACCCGACTTGCCTGGGCCAACACAATTTATATATGCGCACGCAGCCACGCCATAATTTGACCCGCATTGTGAAGCAACCGCCTCGAACTTACCATTGATACGCAGTGAGCCTGGCAATTGGCCATTGGCAGATCACCGATGCTAGGATAGAACAAATGGACAAATACCAAATCGGTCCGGCGTTAAGATCGTCAATCGAATACAATCTGCAACACTTTGACCGTCGCGGCGCGACCAACGAACTCCTGCACCCTGCCGCGGTTGCGATCGTAATCACGACTACAGCAGATAACGGTGACGCCGGTTTTGTGTTGACCCGGCGCGCCAGCCGCCTGCGCCGTCACGGCGGGCAGTATGCGTTACCCGGCGGACGGGTGGACGCCAATGAGAACCCTCGGGCCGCGGCATTGCGCGAACTTGAGGAAGAACTCGACTTGACGATTTCAGAGCACGATGTGTTAGGTAGGTTGGACGATTACTCAACACGATCGGGATTTCGTATTAGGCCCTATGTGATGTGGGCCGGCGCAGATGCGAATATCACCCCGAATCCGGACGAAGTCGATGCGGTGTTCCGGATTCCCATTATGGAATTAGACTTTCCCGAGATACCCCAACTCGATCAGATCCCGGAAAGCGATAATCCGGTCTTGTCCGCACCGTTTCCAACACTCGGACACGAAGTGTATGCGCCAACCGCGGCTATTCTTTACCAGTTTCGAGAGGTTGCGCTACACGGCCGGTGCACGCGCGTTGCGCATTACGAACAACCGCTGTTTGCGTGGCGCTAGTGCATTCCACGATGCGAGTTCATCAATCCCACCCCAATGTCCGCTGCTTTGGGTAGCGGCGTACAATCCGGACCGCCGTGGCCACCCACCGCCACACCGCACCCATATGTCTGACGAAAAGCTCATTGAAATTTATAAGGCGACAGTATATCGAGGCAATACTCGAGTCTTTCACAACTTATCATTGAGCATCGATCGGCATCAAAATACCGCCATTATCGGGCCTAATGGTGCCGGTAAGTCGACATTTCTGAAACTCGTTACGCGAGAACTGTACCCGCTACGCCAACAAGGGAGTCGGGTCCGGATCCTTGGCAAGGATAAATGGGATATCTGGAGCCTGCGCGCAGGCATCGGCATTGTGTCCCCGGATCTACAACACGATTACGCGGGCAATGTTCGCGGCGTCGATGTTGTGCTATCCGGTTACTATTCAAGCATCGGTACGTATCAACATCAGACTTTTACCGACAAGCAACACCATCGGGCGCGAACCATTATGACGGATCTAGGGATTGCGGACATTCAAGATCACCAGTTTTCGCGGATGTCTACCGGTGAGCAACGCCGATTTTTACTGGGCAGGGCATTGATCAATACACCCCATACATTAATTCTTGACGAGCCCACGACTGGCCTCGATCTGACGGCGACGTATCATTATCTCGACACGGTTCGCGGCCTCATGCAAAGTGGGATAACGATTGTGCTGGTTACGCACCATATCCATGAAATCCCCCCGGAAATTACTACGGTGGTATTTTTGAAACGCGGGGAGGTATTCGGACAAGGTTCGAAACAGGCTATGCTGACCGCGCCTGCGCTTACGGAATTATTCGAGACTCCAATCGGCCTGGCGAATGAAAACGGTTTTTATCAAACCTTTCCTGCCAATACGCATTGACTAATGCAGAAATGCGCGCAATTATTTAATATCGAATTATACCCACCACTGTAGCGAAATTAGTAAAGCATGGAACCGCACCCCGACCCCGCTGACTATCCGTTTGATCTAGACACGACGCTGGAGTCCATCGTGTCGGTGCGGGCGCAGATACCGGAAGATGGATTGACCGCGCCCATTCTCGGCACTGAGCGAAACGGGCACGGCGTCTTGATCGAGGACCCTGACCTGGTACTGACGGTGGGCTACCTAATCACCGAAGCCGAGTCGGTTTGGTTAGTGGACTATTCCGGAAACACGGTGCCCGCCCACACCCTGAGCTATGATCAGGAGACCGGGTTTGGCCTGATTCAAGCTTTGGGTCCGTTACAAGCGGAGCCGATGCCGCTGGGACGTTCGTCCGAACTCAAGGTCGGCGACCGCGTTATCGTAGCGGGCGCGGGTGGAATCGAACAGGCCATCAGCACGAATCTGGTGGGCAAACGTGAATTCGCGGGGCACTGGGAATACGTATTGGATGAAGCATTGTTCACGACTCCCGCCCATGACAATTGGAGTGGCGCCGCACTTATCGATTCGCGCGGGTTGCTATGTGGAATCGGCTCCCTGGTACTGCAAACACGCTCGGATAACGGCTCGGTACATAACGCCAATCTAATGATTCCGATTGATGTGTTGCATCCGGTATTGGATGATTTGCGGCGTTATGGGCGTCGCAACCAGCCCGGACGACCGTGGCTTGGTTGGTTTGTACAGGAGACAGAGCACGGCTTGGTCGTGGCTGGCACGTATCAATCGGGACCCGCCGCAACCGCCGGGATAAGCACCGGAGACGTAATCCATGAGGTCGGCGGCGAAACCATCGAGGATTTAGCATCACTATTTCGGACGATTTGGGCACTTGGGGATGCGGGTGTCGAGATACCATTGACGCTAATGCGGGACGGCGACGTACATAATATTGTTGTGCATTCGGTGGATCGATACTCTTGCCTTAAAACGGCTTCGATTCACTAATTACCGCTCCGCGGCGACGAACGCGATCTCGCGCCCCCGCAACAACTCAAAACCGGTTTCCCGGGCTATCGTGACCTCACTGCCGCAACTTACGCTTTGTGACAACATCATTTCTACGTGCGTGGAAATGCAGGAGCTTGGGATCAACCAGGGCACATCCGGTAACGTCAGTGTGCGGACCGACACCGGATTCTTGATCACCCCGTCGGCGATCGCTTATGACACGATGCTTCCGGAACATATTGTAGCCATCGATATGGACGGGCGGACGCGCAGCGATGTACGCCCTTCGAGCGAGTGGCGTCTGCATCACGCCATCTACCATCACTGCACCCATGCCAACGCCGTCATCCATACGCATTCGGTATTCTGTACAGCACTGGCGTGCTTGCGCCGCTCGATACCGGCGTTTCACTATATGGTAGCCGTCGCCGGTGGCACCGATATCCGCTGCAGCGATTACGCAACATTCGGAACCCAGGCCCTGGCCGATAATATTATTGCGGCGCTTACCGACCGGCGCGCGTGCCTCATCGCGAATCACGGCATGGTTTGTTACGGAGACGACTTGGATCGAACCTTGTCATTGGCAAGTGAAGTCGAAACCCTGGCCAAGCAGTACTGGCACGCGTGCCAACTCGGCGAACCCAACATACTCAGCACCGAAGAAATGCGGGAAGTACTAGAGGCATTTATCGACTACCGGAACTAACTACCCGGAGTGCTTACTGCCCTCGTCATAATTGATCGAGACTAGCCCGCATATTGCATGAAGGGTTCGGAGTTCAGGGGAAATCGGGCTAAGTAGTCGGTGCGATCGTCCGCGGATACATAGCCGTAGCTATGGATCAAGGAGGATCGTGACGAATACGACGGCCGATCTTTCCTGACTTCGAACAGGACAAACTGTACACCGGGCCCGGGTTCCAAAACACGGAGTAATTGATTGATTTATGGGCACAATTGCTGATACATCGTCCGTCTTCGTGCAATATGCGGGCTAGCCGGGTATTTCACGAAGGCGGAGGACGTTCCGATAATCCTCTTGGCATTGTATCCAGTTCCCCTGCGCATTCGTTGTACCGCGCCACCGTAACGTTTATCCTTTTCGGATCAAAGATGATATCGGGCTAAGAGTTTTCAAGTCCACGGTTAGGCCCGGCTTGGTTAGCGACACCTCGGATTGGAATTCGCTCTGTAGTTTTTCCTTAAACGCATCTGCAGCGCTCGGCTCGCCGTGGACGAGAAAAACCGGCGGCTTATTTTCTATGCCACCATACCAACGCGCCAAATCGCCCTGATCGCCGTGGGCCGACAACCCGCCGACGGTATGCACAGTTGCGGCGATACGAATAGTCTCTCCATGAATTTTGACGAACCGGTTCCCGTCCACCAAACGTCGGCCTAATGATCCTTTCGCTTGGTAGCCGACAATAATGACATGACATTCCGGCCGCCACGCATTGTGTTTAAGGTGGTGCAATATACGCCCGCCATTGCACATGCCGCTGCCCGCGATAATCAAAGCGCCATTACGAACCCGATTGATGACCTGCGACTCGGCGACACTTGGGGTTAGGTGCAAGTTTTCGAGTTTCGGCATTTCATCAATGCGCCGCCGTAGCTTAGTGGCCTCGTCATCATACAGGTGAGGATGGTCCCAATAAATCTTGCTGGCCTCGATGGCGAGTGGACTGTCTAAGAACACACGCCAACGCGCCAAATCCCACTCCTCGAAGTGTTTACCCAACATGTATAACACTTCCTGGCTGCGACCCACCGCAAATGCCGGGATTAGAATATTTCCCGCATGGGCCGCGGCATCGGCAATCACCTCGCCAATCTCAGCCTCGGTCAATGCCCTGTCACGGTGCGATCGGCCGCCATAGGTGCTTTCCATCAGCACCAGGTCAGCGTCGTTGATCGTAGTGGGGTCATTAAGAATTGGCGCGTCGTACTGACCAAGATCGCCGCCGAATACGATCTTGCGCTGGACGGAACCGTCGCTGAGGAAAATCTCAACGATTGCCGAGCCCATGATATGTCCCGCATCGCGAAAACAAACCGTAACGCCGGACACGATTTCGATGGGTTCCCCATAGCGGTAGCCCTTGAGCAGGCGCAACGCGGCGTTTGCATCATCTACGGTATACAGTGGGTCGATTGCCGCTAAGCCTTTCCGGGCGCGGCGCCGATTTTCATTTTCGGCATCGCGTTGGTTAAGCGATGCGGAGTCTTGCAGCAATATTCTGGCGAGATCGGTCGTTGCGTTTTGAGCGTGAATCGGACCTGAGTAGCCGCGTTTCACCAGCAACGGTAGACGACCGGAATGATCGATGTGAGCGTGGCTCAATACCACCGCGTCTATTGATTTCGGATCGAATGGAAACGCCCGATAGTTTCTCTGTTCCTGCTTACGAGATCCCTGGATTAAGCCGCAGTCAAACAGGACCTGGTGGTTACCGACGCGCAGTATGTGACACGATCCCGTGACCTCACCTGCGGCTCCAAAAAATTCTAGTTGCATGATTAGTGGCGAGCTTCAACGGCGACGATATTATTTAACCACAACACAGTCCGATTATCGCAGCGGCGTTGTTAACTCAACCGAATCGTTATCTTTTAGATACCCTTTGACGTAGACTACAGATTCATCATGATGCGCGGAACCAATGGCGCTAATCAAACCATCGATTTCTATCCTTATTTCAGCCGCGATGCTGGGCTGTGCGGGCGTCCGCACCAATGCGGTCGTAGACGAGGTTATAGTTGGTGCGATACCCACCCGCATCATTCCCGCAACACCGGCGGCGCGCACGCCGAGCCACAGCCAACGCCTGCACGCTCACTTTCAAGAGTGGCGCGGAGTGCCGCATCGCTATGGCGGTCAATCGAAACGGGGCGTGGATTGTTCCGGATTTGTCCAACTCACTTACCGGCAATTATATTCCGTGACGCTGCCACGCCGTACCGCGGAACAAGTTATGTCCGGCGCTCGCGTCGACCCGCGGCGCTTAGCGGTAGGCGATTTGGTCTTTTTTAAGATCGGTTGGCGGCAACGTCATGTCGGCATTTACGTCGGCGCCAACCACTTTATCCATGCGTCCGCGCGTAATGGTATCGCGAAATCGTCGCTCGCGTCACCGTATTGGTCGAAACGCTTTTGGAAGGCCCGCCGAGTCGGCGTATTGTGAGTACATTTAAATTTTCCCAATCGAATCGCGCGGCTACGATTTAATCCCCCGGCGCTACTAGGCCTTGCCGGCGATGCTGCCACTGTACGTGCCACTCGGGAATTTCTTCACCACGCATGGGCGCCGCAATGAAGAAACCTTGCGCAATATCGCAACCGAGATCTTGCACAAAACGCCACTCCTTCACGGTCTCTACACCTTCTGCAACCACTTTTAAATCTAGATTCTGCCCAAGAGTCACGCTGGAACCGGCAATCGTACGCGCTTGCTTGTTTTCGCCGGCCCCGCGCACAAACGATTGATCCAATTTGAGTTCGCTAAACGGCATATCTTTAAGCTGTAACAACGTGGAGTATCCGGTGCCATAGTCATCAATCGAAAGCTCGAACCCTTTAAGCCGAAGTCGCGTCAAGATATCCAACGCAGTGACTGCATTCGACGCCAGCCAACTCTCGGTTATTTCGACGATAATCTGCGATGACTTGATACCGTGATCTAACGCACACTTGGCAATCCGATCCGGTAACGACACATCCCCTAGCAACAGCGCTGGAACATTAACTGCAACGTGCAGTGAGAGGCCAAGTTGAGCCCAAGCCGAGGCATGAGAAAACGCTTGGTTCATCACCTCTGTGGTGAGCGGTGCCGCTAGACCTGCTTCCTCTGCGGTATGAATAAATGCATTGGGACCCAATAATCCGTGTTCGGGATGCTGCCACCGAACCAAAGCTTCTACGCTTTCCAATTGCCGCGACGACACACCTATTTTGGGCTGAAACAATACTAAAAATTCACTGTTCGCCAAGCCGTGCTCAAGTTCCGCCGTGCTAACGATGTATTTCGAATCTAGCGACAGATCGATTTCCGGAACCATCTGTTGATCGATGGCGGCCCGTGCCTTGAGGAATACCTGTTCAAGCACCGATGCATCCATGGTTTTTGGCAGCGCCCGCCACACCCAAAGCCCCTGAGCGCGTGCCAAAGTCATCGCAGTTTGCAAAAGTTGTTCGTCTACCGAACTAAATAGAATAAAGGCCGCCCGGCAATTATTCGCCGCAAGATAACGGATGACTTCGATACCGTCCATTTCCGGCATCATCATATCCAACACAACGAGCTGGATGGTATCGTCGAAGGCACGATCGATTTCCTGGAAACCGCAGGCCACGGTCACATCGAAACCGGTCGATTCGGCCACCAATGAAACCAGTTCGGCCACCGACGTCTCGTCTTCAATAATCAATAGTTTTGGGGTGGTATAGGTCACTTTCTTGCCCCCGCCCAGTGGCCAGTGGCCAGTGGTCGGAATAATTACGGCATGTTGGAGTCTACTTTAATCCTTGGACGATATTCGTGTTGAACAGTTTGACCTCGGTACCGTGTGGTCTGTTCGGATTCAGGACCAATCCGACAGTGCTACGACTGGTGGGCTACCCATAAATGCTCACACGGATTGGGGTGGGTGTACCGTTGTTGCACGGATTGTTGATTTGCGGACAGTTGGAAATGACTGCCAATGCGTCCATTTCTGCGGTCAGCTCGACGTAGTCTCCCGGCCCGGAACCGCCATCCACAAATACGCGGTCGGCAAGCTTGCCATCCTTGAAGACCGGGACGCGGCAAAACAAGTTGACGTTGGGCACGATATCCCGCCGGCCAAGGCCGTGGGGCGCTAATGCCTCAAGGAAGTTTTCGCGGCAGCCACGGCACTGGGTGACGCCGTAAAGCATCGCATTGCTGACTTCGCTGCAACAGCCGCCGATCGTATCGTGCGGCCCGCAGGTGTCAGCACTGATCGTAAACATCGGCCGTGCATCGTCGGAGTACAAAACATGGCCTTGAGTTAAATGCAGCGTACCGGCCGCCTTAATGGTGTTAGGCGCGTGATAACGCTCCTCCGGCTGCGCAGCGTGATAGCAAAGGAAATCGACACCCTGCCTGCCTTCGATATCGGTAATCCGCAGCACCTGGCCGCGCCGAATCACACGCGACCAGGGACGTCCTGCCGCGATCGATTCATTGTACGAAGGCTGCTGGCCGACATTGCCGGAGTTCGATCCATTCGTGTCCATATCCGTATTCCGAAGACTGGGGATGAACTTAGTATTCTAAACTGATAGACCGTGTCCGGTTAAATAAATGGCCCGACCCCTCACGAACTAGCCCCAAAGGTCTCCCAAGCGCTGGTCTCGTCCACAGGCATAACGATAGAACTCGTAGTGCAAGGGATTATTTACGTAGAAATCCTTGATGATACTTTTCGGCTGGATGGAATACGGTAGCGGCCGTGATCTCCGTTACGATCGATTCGGGAAATCCTTTGGTTTGCTCCAGCTGTCGCTTCAATTCTGGCGCCAACTGTTCCTGTTCCTTATTCAGATATAAAATGCCGGTACCATACTGGGTGCCGTTGTCGCGAAACTGACGGTCGGTCGTGGTCGGATCGATATGATCCCAAAACACTGCCAACAGTTCCGCATAACTAATGGTGGCGGGGTCGTATCCAACTTCAACGGCTTCGGCATGCCGCGCGGTGCCCGCCGACACCTGTTTGTAATTGGCACTCTGGGCCTCGCCACTGTCTCAATACCCGACACTGCGATAAGCTAGCCACCACACACATTACGGAGAGTGCCGTGTTCACAGCCACAAAAAGCCCCTATCTTGTGCCATTCGATGGCAAATTCAAGCGTTCTGAGTCGCCAACGCGTCCTCCGCAAAACACCCCCGGCAAAAAAAAGCTCAAACAGCAACTTAATGGCTTCATAGACGAGATCAGCGAACTACAGCGGATATTCTACGCGCACGATAAACGTGCTCTGCTGCTGATTTTTCAGGCGATGGATGCCGCCGGCAAGGACGGCACGATTCGCGCGGTCATGAGCGGTGTGAACCCGGCTGGATGCCAAATATATTCATTCAAGTCACCCTCGGCAGAAGAGCTCGATCATGATTTTCTATGGCGTACCACACTGCGGTTGCCGGAACGGGGGCGCATCGGGATATTCAATCGTAGCTATTACGAAGAAGTATTAGTCGTTAAAGTGCATCCTGAATACCTGGACGCACAACGCTTGCCAAAAGACGTGAACCGCCGCTCGATTTGGCAGCATCGGTACGCATCGATCCGCGACCACGAACAACACTTAGCAGAAAACGGTACGATTGTTCTTAAGTTTTGGCTGAACGTGTCGGAGGGCGAGCAAAAGAAGCGCTTTTTACAACGTCTAAACGAACCCGAAAAACATTGGAAGTTCTCCTCGTCTGACGTGCGCGAGCGTGGTTACTGGTCACAGTATATGAAAGCCTATGAGAACGCCCTTGCCGCGACCTCCCGATCCTGGGCGCCCTGGTACGCGATTCCTGCGGACAATAAACCCTATATGCGGGTTTGCGTCGCTGAGATCGTGGCCCAGACACTCAAATCGCTCAATCTTAAGTACCCAACGCTTGACGCCACCGAACGGGCTCGCTTTGACGAAATGCGTGCCATACTGGAAAGTGAATAGCGCTGTTGCGGTATATACGATCGGCCACAGTAATCGTGCTGTCCACGAGTTTATAGCAGTGTTGGATAGCGCCGGGGTCGAGACACTTGTCGATGTACGCGCTTTCCCGCAATCCAAACGGAACGTACATTTTGATCGTGAGCCGTTGCAGGCGGCCATCGAGGAGTCGCGACGAACCTATCACTGGGCCGGCCGACAGCTGGGTGGATTTCGCAAGCCGAGCGCGGATTCTGCGAATATTGCAATTGATCCGGCGTTGCGCGGCTATGCCGACCACATGCAATCCGCGGTTTTCCAAAACGCCGTTACGCAACTGATACGGCTTGCCGCGCGCGCACCAACGGCGGTTATGTGCGCGGAGAAAAACGCAGCCCGCTGTCACCGATCCGTGATTGCAGACTATTTGATTTTGCACGGCCACCGGGTGATCCACTTGATGGATACCGACTCGCGCTACGACCACCAACTGCATGCTGGTGCGCGACGCGAATCGCAACACCTTGTGTACGACCGGCAAACGCAAACAACCCTCGATTTCAAACAAGGTACAGCCGCCAGCAAGTAAATATAGTCAACCCCGAATAGTATCGTGCGCACGAGAGACGAGGCTTAGAGACGATCGCGCAGCGCATAATAAAACATTCCCAATACCAATCCCGGCCACCGCAGCAGTGTGCCGCCGGGAAATGCGGGGCACGGTAGATTTGCAAAGATATCAAATCGTTCCGCCGTACCGGCCACTGCCTCCGCGATCAGTTTTCCCGCTAGCGACGTTAGCGCAACGCCATGCCCTGAGAATCCTTGCGCAAAGTAGACATTTGGCTCGAGCCGCCCGAAATGCGGCAAACGCCGCAACGTCACGGCCAATGTGCCACCCCACGCAAAATCGATTTCCACGTCCGCAAGTTCCGGATACACCTTTAGCATGTACCTGCGCACAAACTTTTTAAGGTCGCGAGGAAATTGTCGGGTGTAGTTTTCGCCGCCACCGAATAACAATCGTCGGTCGGCCGACAGCCGGTAATAGTCGATGACAAATTTCGAATCTGCCACTGCGACGTCATCGCGAATTAGCAATTTAGCGCGCGCCGACCCAAGCGGTTCGGTGGCTAAAACAAAGTTATTGATCGGCATAATACGCCCGGCAACGCGCCGCTCCAGAGATTCGAGATAGCCGTTGCACGCCAGCACTACAAAATTTGCGGTAACACTGGCCGTGGCCGTGCGCAGTGTAGTGGGATCGCGTCGATCATAGCCGCTAACTCTGGACCCTTCGAACAACCGCACCCCCGCGGCAGCCGCAGCGCGGGCGAGCCCCAGCGCGTAGTTCAACGGATGTAAATGACCCGCCCCGACGTCTAGATTGCCGCCGAAATATCGATCGGTACCGAGCATGTCCCCGATCTCTGTTTTGTCGACGGGCCGAATCTGATCGTACTGGTAATTCTGGCGCAGATAGTCTGCCGCTTGTGCGAAATATTCTGCAGCAGCGGGGTTGTGCCCGGCGTGCAAGATTCCCGACTTCAAATCGCAATCGATGCCGTGCCGCGCGATACGATCCCGAACAATCTGTTTTGCTTCCTCAGCTAGATCCCAAAGCTGCCTTGCGACGGCAACTCCCAAGTGCTCCTCCAACCACGCCTGATCCTTACGTTGCCCACTACCCAATTGTCCACCGTTACGGCCCGACGCCCCCCACCCAATACGCTCGGCTTCCAGCAATACGACGTCGAAATCTCGCTCCGCCAAATGTAATGCGGCCGACAGTCCAGTGAACCCACCGCCGATGACACAAACATCGCAGCGTAAACTTTCTGTTAACGAACCCCAGTCTCGAGCACTGATCGCCGTCGCGGCATAATAGGAATCCGTGTGTTGCAGCATAGCGTTATGGCGCCTTACGTTTGCGGGCGGTGGGTAGGTGCAACGGAACCGCCCGGACCGATTACTATCCTCGCGACGACTCCGCGGTGGCCCGGGGAACTCTTCAATTTTCTCATATATTCAGTAGTTTAGGAGCGTAAATATAGTATGACTTGAGTTACGGGCAAAAATCGAGGCAAACTTATGCACCTATCTGCGGGCACGGTGCCGCCAAAAGGGGCGCAGTGTATCGCGTCTCCGCGACTTCGCCCCGTGGGACAGAATTCCGGATGTTGTGCTTACCGACAACGATTGAGGTGTATCAATGTTTGGACTCGCAAAGAAGACTAAGGCACCAGACTCCGAAGACCGCCTGGCCGGGCGCAATCAAACGATGCCCGTCGGTGCCGCCCATTACGTGAACGGTAATCCACTGCAGGCGCCGTTCCCGGAAAACATGCAGACTGCAATGTTCGGGATGGGTTGTTTTTGGGGCGCGGAACGCAAGTTTTGGGAAACCCCCGGGGTCTATTCGACGGCCGTTGGTTATGCCGGCGGGCAAGCGTCCAATCCAACCTATCAAGAAGTCTGCTCCGGGCGAACCGGTCACAGTGAAGTAGTCCTGGTGGTATTCGATCCAGCACAGGTTACCTATTCGGAATTGCTACGAATCTTTTGGGAATCTCATGACCCGACTCAAGGTATGCGCCAAGGCAACGACTTCGGCACGCAATACCGCTCCGGCATTTACACCGCTAACGCCCGGCAACACGCGGAAGCGATCGGCTCACGGGATACTTACCAAAAAATTCTTACGGCCGTAGGATTAAGCGCTATCACCACCGAAGTTATCGATGCACCTACGTTCTATTACGCGGAAGATTATCACCAACAATATCTCGCTAAAAACCCCGGCGGATATTGCGGTATCGGTGGCATCGGCGTGGCGTACCCGATGGAGTGAACGAGGCAACAGCCGGACCGGGATTGGCACAACGGATTATTTGCGATGACAGACTTAATTCGACTCGCCCAAGAGCTGCTGGAAGACGCAGACGTTGAAATCAACGGCCATCGTCCTTGGGATCTCCAAGTACATAACGATGCGCTGTTTAGACGCTTTTTTGCTCGGGGATCGCTGGCGCTGGGTGAGACCTATGTGGAGGGCTGGTGGGACGTATCCCGGCTGGACGAGTTTTTCGAACGCGTGCTGCGGGCCGGACTCGAAGACCGAATCAAGACGGTAAAAGGCTTGATTAAGCTAGCGCGAGCTCGTCTTCGCAATTTGCAGACTCCATCGCGGTCTTTCGAAGTTGGACTCCAACACTACGATATCGGCAACGACCTCTATGAACACATGCTGGATTCCTACATGTGTTACTCCTGTGGCTACTGGGAGAGCGCGCAAACATTGGAAGAGGCCCAACAGGCCAAGCTGGATTTGATCTGCCGCAAAATTGGGCTCGAGGCGGGGCACCGCGTGCTCGATATCGGCTGCGGGTGGGGCGGCTTCGCGAAGTTTGCGGCCGAGCACTATGACGGTGTGGAGGTGGTGGGTGTGACAATTTCGCGCGAGCAAGCGAGACTTGCCGTCGAGCGCTGTTCCGGTCTACCCATAGAAATTTACGTCGCAGATTACCGCAGTATCGATGAGAAATTCGACCGAATTGTTTCGGTCGGTATGTTTGAGCACGTCGGACGAAAAAATTTCGAGACGTACATGCGGGTAGCGCGCCGATGTTTAAAGGAGTCCGGGCTCCTTCTCTTGCACACGATAGGAAAGAATCGATCGAATACCGCTACAGATCCGTGGATCGACCACTATATTTTCCCAAATGGCGACCTGCCGACCCTGCAGCAAATAACCAAGGCGTGTGAATCACGATTCATAATTGAGGATGTGCATAATTTCGGCGCGTATTACGATCAAACGCTAATGGCGTGGTTCCACAACTTCGAGAATGCCTGGGATTCGCTCCGCGATGGGTACGACGATCGGTTTTATCGGATGTGGAAATATTACCTGCTGCTGTGCGCCGGCGCATTTCGCGCCCGCGACATGCAATTATGGCAAATTGTGCTATCCCCGAAGGGAGTAGTGGGCGGATACCACAGAGTAAGTTAAATCCGTCGTCGTTATTACCGATAGCGGTCAGATCGTCGACGGGATGTTGGCATTGTCGCTACGGCATCGGCCCCACCGCCAATTGCGGATCGATGCGCGTTTTGAACAGGTTGATTCGCCAATCGAGATGCGGGCCCGTGGCGCGTCCCGTCGCGCCGACCTCGGCGATCTCCTGGCCGCGCTCCACACGTTGGCCCTCGGTCACGAGTATTCGATGCAGGTGTAGAAATGCCGAGCTCAGTCCGTGACCGTGATCGATTATCAGGGTACCTCCCGAGAAATACATATCAGGGTGCACCAACGTCACGACACCGCCGGCCGGGGCAACCACCCTCGTGCCGATCGGCGCGGCCACGTCCACCCCGAAGTGCGGCTGGCGTGGCTCGCCATTTAATATCCTCTGGCTTCCGTACACACCGCTGATGCGGCCCACCAGCGGCCATCTGAATCCGGCCGCAAAATCCAGACGCGGATCGTCACGACTGCGCGCAGCCTTGACCAACTCGCGTTCGCGTTTAATGCGTGCCAAATGCTCCGCGCTGGGAGTCACTTTTTTGGGCGGTAACCCGTCTACTCGCTGAATATCGTATTGACGCTGCTGGATCGCGAGAGTGCGCTGCTCTTGAAATCCATCCGGATAGCTGATCGTGAGTTCGGCCGTAGGGGGCGCATCGCGGTCGAAACCAATCAGGAAAATTCCCGTCGGCGATACGCGTACCGAATGGCCGTCGACGCTGACTTCGGATCCGGCTGGCGCTTGACCCCTCAACAATCCACCTTGTCGAAATACACCGTCGAGAGCGAATTTTTCTTCTGCCTCCGCCGGCGACACCGAACTAGCCAGGCAAACCCAAACCAAAATCACGCTATGTTTCACCCATTGCGATAAGGGTCTTCGCATCGGAAGAAACCACTGGCCCGGCCCAAAATATCTGCCGCACAAGTTCCTGCTTCGTCTTAGGCCCATCGGGTGTACACCGATACTAGTATTCGACTGATAGATTCATGGACAATCTGTCATGCGTTGATCCAGTCATGATCTGCAACGGATCGGCATGTGGTTGTACTTTCACGAAACAAGAGTCGTCTCGATTTTAACTGCGAACCCATCACGTAGCGACGGGCCGGAACCGCCTCACTCGACATTGATGCATATCAATTCACCGTGTCCGGGCTAACTCTATGATATGTGGCCGTCGATTGATCCTGAGACTCTCGAACTGATCAGAGCTTCCTTAGCTTCAAATTGTGATTCATCAGCATCAGCAATTGAGGTACAAAGAAATGGCTAGAATTCCCATAACGCAGACGGTGTTGGGCAGCGCGATTGCCATGATCATTACCATATTACCGCTAACCGCTTGGACCCACCAAGGTGACTCGGGGCACGGCAGCATGAGTCGCGGCGCGTTCGGTTCCATGGAGTCTGGTCATCATGGCATGGGCACGGGAATGGGCATGCACCACGGTGGCTCAGGCATGGGCATGCACCACGGTGGCCCAGGAATGCGCTCGATGCCTGGCGGCCACATGATGCACCATTTTGATTTCGACGACGAACAGCGGAAAAAGATGAATTCCATTATGCATTCCGCGCAAAAGAAGCACTGGACTCTTATGGGTAGCGTAATCGACGAGAGGGCGAAACTGCGAGATCTTTACCTGGCGGATACTCCCGACGCTAAAGCCATCGGCGCCGTATATGGGCGACTATTCGATCTCCGCCGGCAAAAGATCGAGGTAGACATTGACGCCGATAATCAGCGCCGGGCGTTACTCAATGAAGAGCAACGCGAGCAATGGCGGCAATATCGGCGCCACGGCCCCGGCAGTATGCGGCACGGTGGAATGATGGGAGGCAGTCCATACCCCGGCATGGGTAACGGATTCGGCATGCTCGGCAGCGGCGCCGAGTAACATAGATTCTCGTTGTGCCACGATCCTCGAATTCACCGGCACCCATCGCGCGTGCGGTATCCGCGATGCCCGGCAACCTTTCGTTCTAACGGGCGCAACAGCCAGATTTGGAGACGACTGATGTACGGTTTCTTTACTAAGTTTCAAGGTAGTTTCGAACAGGCGTTGACGGAGGTTGCGACTCGCTTAGCCGAGGAAGGATTCGGTGTGCTTACCGAAATTAATGTTAAAACAACTCTAAAGACCAAACTCAATATCGATAAACGACCCTATACAATCCTGGGTGCTTGCAACCCGCAGCTCGCTAATCAAGCGCTAGAAGTTGATCCCGATATAGGGTTGCTCCTGCCATGCAATGTTATTGTGCGTGAAGAAGACGACGATAGTATCACCGTTGGATTTATGGATCCCGAAGCAGTTCTGGGGTCGGCCGATAATCCGGCGCTCGCAACTCTTGCGACGGATGTACAGACACGCCTGCGGCGAGTTTGCGAACGAATCGCCGGCCCCAGTAAAACAGCCTAGCGCCCTTGTTACCGGACTCCGCGGCGTTTTGGGCGAGCGGCTCGTTCACAAGGCGACCGGGTTGGGACTCGCGCCGACGCAATGGCACGATTTGCGCTCCGGATCGCGGGCCATGAAGCAAGCGTCGCTACGTCTACAGCGGCGTGCGATTCAATCGTAGCGCGTTAAAGACCACCGACACCGAGCTGAGGCTCATGGCTGCGGCGGCAATCATCGGACTCAACAAAATGCCAAACACCGGAAATAACACTCCGGCTGCAACGGGAACTCCGAGACTGTTATATAGAAATGCAAACAACAAGTTTTGACGAATATTGCGCATCGTGACCCGACTGAGGCGGCGTGCACGAATTATTCCCAAAAGATCACCTTTAACCAATGTCACGCCGGCACTTTCCATGGCAACGTCGGTACCGGTACCCATTGCGATGCCGACATTTGCCTGCGCCAAGGCGGGCGCATCGTTGATCCCGTCGCCGGCCATTCCGACTTTCTTTCCCATTCCCTGGAGTCGCTGAATTTGTGCGGCTTTTTGATCGGGCAGCACCCCGGCCACGACTTCGTCGATTCCGAGTTCGGCAGCTACGGCCCGTGCCGTGGTCTCGCTATCACCGGTCAACATTACTAAGTGCAGTCCTTCGTCCTGCAGGGCCTTGATCGCGGCCGCAGTGGTGGACTTGATTGGATCGGACACGCCAACGATACCGGCGGCACGGCCGGCGACCGCCACGAACATTGCGGTTTGACCCTGCGCACGGAGCATTTCCGCCTCTTCGATTAACCCGCCGAGATCGATACCGAACTCGTCCATGAGCCCGCGATTGCCTAGTGTGACCGCGTCGCCGTCTATTTCGCCGACTACCCCCATGCCGGTTTTCGAGTAAAAGCCCGCAACCTGCCCTAACTTCACACCACGAGTATTCGCCGCACCGACGATAGCGGCTGCTAGCGGGTGTTCGCTGCCACGTTCCAACGTCGCCGCCAGACGGAGTAGTTGCGATTCGTCGAATCCGGCCGCCGGCAGCAATGTGGTGAGTGCGGGTTTTCCTTCGGTCAAAGTCCCGGTTTTATCCACGACCAGAGTTTCGATATCTCGCAAAACTTCGATCGCCTCTGCATTCTTGAACAACACCCCGGCCGTAGCACCGCGCCCGGTTGCCACCATAATGGACATAGGTGTGGCTAAGCCGAGTGCGCATGGACACGCGATAATAAGTACCGCCACGGCATTTACCAACGCATATGCCATCGCTGGCGCCGGTCCCCAAATCGACCAGACGACAAATGTCGCGAGCGCCACTAGCACGACTATTGGAACGAAGTATCCGGCCACCGAATCGGCGAGTTTTTGGATCGGCGCCCGACTGCGCTGCGCATCGGCGACCATCTGCACGATTCGCGCCAGCAGAGTATCCGCGCCGACTCGGTGTGCCTCCACGATCAGCGATCCGGTTCCGTTTACGGTGGCGCCAATAATGTAATCACCGGGTCCTTTCTGCACGGGGATCGACTCCCCCGTAACCATAGATTCGTCGAGACTGGATACGCCCTCAATGACCTGCGCATCGACCGGCACCTTTTCCCCAGGACGTACCCGCAGCCGATCTGTTACCTGTACTCGGTCCAGTGCTACATCTTCCTCGGTGCCATCGGCGTTGATCCGCCGCGCTGTGTTCGGCGCCAAACCCAACAATGCTTTGATCGCGTTCCCGGTTTGACTGCGCGCCCGTAGCTCCAGAACCTGGCCCAATAACACCAGAGTGACAATGACTGCCGCGGCTTCAAAATACACACCCACCTGACCGTCGGTGCCGCGAAACGACTCTGGGAAAAGGTCTGGTACTAACGTCGCAACGAGACTGTACAAATACGCAACCCCAGTGCCGAGCGCGATCAGCGTGAACATATTCAGGTGGCGGTTCATGACCGATTGCCAGCCGCGCACAAAAAACGGCCAACCGCCCCATAACACTACGGGCGTCGCGAGCGCCCATTCCCAACGGCCCCAAATGCGTGCCGAGGCGATCTGCGCTAGCGGCTCACCCGGCAGTAATCCACCCATCGCGATTACGATCAATGGCAATGCGAGCGTCAGGCTAATCCAGAAGCGGCGAGTCATATCGCGTAGCTCCGGGTTTTCCGGTTCGGTTGCGCTGACCGTTACGGGTTCCAATGCCATGCCGCATTCTGGGCAGCCACCCGGCGCATCGCGTATCACCTTTGGGTGCATCGGGCAGATGTACTGCGTCGTGACAGCGGCGAGCGGCACCACGCTCGGCTCGAGCGCCATACCGCACTTCGAGCAAACGTCCGGTTTATCGCTTTCGATACCCGGACACATCGGGCAGATATACAAGCCGGGAGGGCCCTCCGCGACGGTCGGAGGCGGCCGCTTGCCCTGTCGGTACGCGTTGGGGTTCGCTATAAATTTACTCCGGCACCCTTCGCAACAAAAATAGTAGCTATCCCCGGCATGATCGGCGTAAGCGGCGGTCGCCGGGTCCACCGTCATTCCGCAAACCGGATCCGTCACGACGGATCCGCCATTCGGACTGTGACACTTAGGCATCAGTGGATCAGCTCAACCACGGCGGCGTACTGAGGAAGGGACGGTGTCATCGTCGCTGCGGTTTATCGCAGTCATGGCCAGCGGCATATCGCGGGCCAATGCGTCGATAATCGGGCAACCCGCAATTGGGCCGCTTCCTGAACACTCGGCCACGAGGCCATTTAGTACAGTTCGCATGCTTTCCAAATCGCGTATCTTGCCGCTGATTTCGGCGAGTTTCGATTCGGTGATGGCTTTCACGTCCGAGCGGTCGCGATGCGGATCGTCCTGCAATTCCAATAACTCGCGAATTTCCTTCAAATTAAAACCGAGCTGCTTGGCGCGGCAGATAAAGTTAATGCGATCCACGGCATCCTGGGTATATCGGCGGTATCCGGACGCGCTACGCGCGGGGGGCGGCAGTAGTCCTTGCCGTTCATAAAAACGGATCGCTTCCGCGCCGACCTTGCAAAGCCGGGCCAACTGGCCTCGAGTCAGGGTATTCATAGCCCAATGATAAACCCTGTTCTTAGGTACAAAGTCAAGCCAGCCGATCAACTTGTCGAAAAGACTAGGGAAAATGCGTCACAGAAGTGGCTGAATCGCTTCAATAACGGCGGGAGGGGCAATGATATCTGGATTGAGGATCGCTCCCTCGGAGCACACAACGCCTATCCGTTGCCCCTCATGGAGCGGGGGCAAGATCGAACTAGGCGCGGCTAGAGTCGCGCCCTGGCTCGACCCCGTGCCGTGGCACGAGTACCGCCACCGGGTGTGCCCGATCCGGGTCGGAGTCAAACCCAACCGTAATCTGACTGACTTCGTCCAGACGATCGCGCAGAGTCGATCCCGCCCGCAGCACGCATTTGAGCAATCCGCGGATCGATTCAATGCGCCGGATTTGGTCCCAGCTGTTCATAAAGTGTCCCAGCGTTACTTCGCAGATACATTTCAGTATAGCAATTACGAGGAAACTTGCCGCTAGCGGCGCCGACGGACGGGCGGATCAACAACAAACTGCAATGAGCTATGCGCAGTCTTCGATGAGGACGTTGCGCAACGCGCTTAGCGCCGGCTCCGTGATGAAGTATTTACCATCGATATAGGTTTGTTGGTCGTCGCTCCAGATCCAGTCGCGCGTGTGCCAATTGACGAGCCACGCGTCAGGATTACCGGTGGCGGTCCGCACTCGCAACAGGATCCACGCCAATTGGCGGTTGATATTTTCGACTTTCGAATGCCCGGTGGCATCGAGCAATTGCGCAAGATTCGCGTAACCGCGATCATCCTCAATATTATCCACAAATACCTTTAGCGCATTACACGCGGCCTCCGGCATACCATTAACTAATACCTCAGCCTCCTCTATAGTTAGTGGGTACGAGTCGAGTCCTTCCGGATCCCAATCCGAGTCGTCGTAGTATTTTCGCGTTTCCCGGAAATCGTTTTCCAGGACACTCATGAGCTCCCGTCGTGCGGCGGGGCTGAGTTGCTTAAGTTGTTCTTCATCTATTATAAATTGAGCCATGAGAATTCCCTCCTGCTACTAATCACATCGCGGGCCCACAGCTGAAATATCAGCACCGAAGCCGACCGAGGCCACCGTATCGATAGATGCAGGTATTTTGAAGCAATAGTCGAATGCGCCTCAAAGCGCGTTAAGACCCCAAAGACTACCACATTCGCGATATGATAGACGCCGGCCGCGCCCGCTTGATCAAGGACGTCAATTTACCCCGCGTTTTGCGACGACGGCTCCGTTAATTCAATCGGGCCTCCGGCTTCACGCCACGCCGAAAAACCACCGGCAATGTGGGCCACGTCCACGAATCCCATATCCATCAGTGTCTTCGTGGCCAACGTCGAGCGGCCACCGGTAGCGCAAAACAATAATAATTTCCTACCGGATACCATCGCCTCGTTGTGCATAGGTCCGTTCGGATCCGCAATAAACTCCAAAAATCCGCGCGGCACGTGAACGGCGCCGGGTATTACGCCGTTGTTCTGGCGCTCCGCGGTTTCGCGGACATCCACCAGCAACACACGTGGGTCGTCCACTTGCGTCAATGCGTCATGCACCGATACCGTATCGATAACCGCATTCGCTTCCGCTAACAGTTTCTTTAAATTATCCGGCATATTTTTGTATCCTCTTTAAGTGACTTATATTACCTTACGGCGAGTCGAATTAAGAATGACTGGTTGCCGATAATTCGACTAACCCACGCAGGGGGCTACGGTAGGTTGCGATTAATACTATCGTTACGCGGAAACGCCATCGCCGCCAGACTCGCCATACAGGAACGGTGGCATCGGACAATCCAGGCTGTCGGAAATAGCCCGCATAAGCTCCATTTCCTTCGGTACCACACGACCGTCAGCGGTCACACAGGCCAGGCACGCCTTAAGTAGTTTTGGCTTCGCCAACGGCTTAAGCAGCGCCAACTGATCAATCGCAATGTTTAGCCGACTTAACGTCATCGCATCGCGCGATTGGATCTCAATAAATTGCAAACCGGCTTCTTGCCTCGCCGCCGCGATTGCCGCCATCGTCGACTGCGAATCGCTGTGCCCAGCATGTGCTAGCGCCGAAAACAAAACTTCGCAGTGCTCTTGTACTTGGTCCAGGGTCGAATATTTAACCTTCCTCGGCTTAGGCTTAACAAACACCGCGTCAAGGTGACGTGTCAAGATTTTGTGTAATACCCACTCGAACAAATCAATCCTTGAATCCAGATTCATTAAAACGGCGAGGTTGTTCTTGAAGAGGTTATATTGTTCGGTCGACAATCCCTTTAACGCCGACAGACTAAGATCGACGATTGGCAGGCGACATATCGGATTCAGCGCATCAACTTGCGGCAGCAATTTTTTCGTTAGCTCAAATATGCCCAGCTCGCCGTGTTCCTGCAGATGCGCCAATTGACCCTCTCGGATCTGTGCTTTTGCATCGATAATCAAAGCATAAATGGCCGCCCTCGCACCGTACGGATCGCGCACTGATTCAAGGATTTCTAGCGGGATCTTCTCCAGCAGCGCTCGTGCATATTGCAGCTGTTGATCGCCCAGTTGCCCAACGTGATTGACGTTGTGTACGATCTCATCCAACACAGCGCTCGCGGCCAACATCTTTGCTAGGGTTTGTGCGCGCTTATCCTGTTCACCATCCTCGGGCTCATCAGTGAGCGGCGATGGGTCCGATACCAACGGATATCGCCCGTCCCATTGCGGGTCAATTCGCTTAATGCGCTCGCTCAGAGGCGGGTGTGTGGCAAACACGGACGACAAAAACCCTGACACTCCCAACGCAAAATAACTGTGACTGAATTCCGGCGCAGCGGGGCTGTGCAGTAACGAGCCCGTAGCGACCGCACCGATTTTTTTCAGTGCGCCTGCGATACCCTGTGGATTACGGGTAAATTGTATGGCTGAAGAGTCGGCGAGGTACTCACGCTGGCGGCTGACCGAGGCCTTAATAAGATTACCGAAAAACGTTCCCGCAAAGCCGACGACCATCAAACCGATAGCCAATATAAGCACGACACCCGCGCTATTGCCGCCACTGGAACTCCGTCGGCGGCCGGAATAGCGAACCGAGCGCAGCACATAATAACCGATCATCCCGATCAGTAAGATTCCGTGCAGCACACCGATAAGCCTGATGTTAAGACGCATATCGCCATTTAATATGTGGCTGAACTCGTGGGCGATGACGCCTTGCAGCTGCTCGCGATTCAGTTGCTCCAAGGTACCGCGGGTAAGACCGATCACCGCATCACTGGGCGTAAATCCAGCGGCGAATGCATTGATTCCGGATTCATCAGCCAACAAATAAACCGGTGGTACCGGCGTACCCGCCGCCAGTGCCATTTCCTCAACCACATTCAGCGCCCGCTTTAGCTGTAGCTCGTTGGTGTTCGGCGGAATAAGCCGGCCGCCCAGCGATTCTGCCACCACCCGGCCGCCGCCCGACAACAACATCGATTTGTACAGGCTCCCCACCAAAATCACCGCACTGACGGCGGCACCGATCAGGAAAAATCGTTGCCAGTCGAACTCTTGTCGCAATGCGCTAAGGGTAATCTCGTCACCAAACTGGAAATAACCAAATACAATCATCACCAACACATTGGTGGCGATGATCAACGATATAACCGCTAGCGCAAAGAAGAATACGAGCCAGGCGGTGGCCTTGCGGGCATCGTCCTGCGCCTTGTAGAAATCCATGCGGAGTTCGGTTAGAACGAA